>JAOAHK010000056.1 GCA_026415275.1 Anaerolineales bacterium | reverse complement strand
GTATAAGAGACAGTTGGGGATCCGCTAGAACGTTTTTTCGAAGATCGTTCCTTATTCTGTGCAGCTTTTTGTGCTTACTACACCGATTATGAACCCAATCACGCTTGGGTAGCGGAAAGAGACCAAAAAGTTGTGGGGTATCTGCTAGGTTGCGCCGACACCCACTGGATGAATTCCATCCTGCCAAGGAAGATCATTCCTCTCCTCCTTGTTCGCCTTGCAAGGGGGAATTACCACCTTGGCAGACAAAGCTGCCTATATCTATGGAACTTAGGCAAAGCGGTCATGTGTAAGGAGACCCCGCATCCCGACCTGTCGCGCTATCCCGCTCACCTCCACCTCAACGTCCAAGCCGGTCAAAGGGGGATGGGGATCGGCAAAGCATTATTGGATTGCTATCTCGAGCAACTTCGTTCCGAGCAGGTAAAAGGTGTACATTTGAAAACCACCTCCGAGAATGAGGCTGCCTGTGCTTTATACGAAAAACTCGGCTTTATCCTGATCGATGCTCGCCGTACGCACTTATGGAAACCCTGGCTTGGACGAGAGATCGAGAATCGGTGTTATGGGATGAATTTGACTTAATAATCCCCGACCGAATGGGGAAACGAATAAACGAATTGGACTCGCGTCGTTCGTTTATTCGCTCCCATCATAGCATAATCTAGGTTTTAAAGAGAGTGACTAGGCGATTTCTAGATAGCGCTCCAGTTCCCAATCGGTGACCTTCATGCGCGATTCTTCGACCTCCGCCCACTTGGCGCGCGTAAAGGCATCATAGGTGAAAGGCCCAAGCGCTTCTTTTAGCACTTCATCTTTCTCCAACTCGCGCAGGGCTTCGGAAAGTGAGCCGGGCAGTTCGGCGATGTTCATTTCGGCACGCTCTTCGGGGGTGAGGTGATAGACGTTGACATTGTTCAACGGTTGCGGGCAAGGCAGTTTTCGATCAATGCCATCTAACGCCGCAGCGAGCATGACGGTGAAGGCAAGATAGGGATTGCAAGAGGGATCGGGGCAGCGCAGTTCGGCGCGCACCGACTTTTCGCGCCCTTTGGTGAATTGCGGGATGCGGATCAATGCCGAGCGATTGATCTGTGCCCAACCGATGTAAACTGGTGCTTCGTAACCGGGGACAAGGCGCTTATAGGAATTGACGGTTGGCGCCACAACCGCAGAAAGCGCTCGAGCGTGATGTAACTGACCCGCGATAAACCCGCGACCAATCTCCGAAAGGTGATATTCGTTGGTTGGATCGGAAAATAGATTTTTTCCATCCTTGCTAAAAAGTGATTGGTGGCAGTGCATCCCTGAACCGTTAATGCCGAAGATCGGCTTTGGCATAAAAGAAGCGACCAAACCATGCTGAGCTGCGATGGCTTTAACCGTGTATTTGAGGGTTAGCACATTGTCGGCTGTGCGCAAGGCATCGGCGTATTGAAAATCAATCTCATGTTGACCAAGAGCAACTTCATGGTGCCCCATCTCGATATCCAGCCCCATGCTTGCTAAGGCTTCCATGAGTTCGGTGCGGACACGCACAGCTTCATCGTTGGCGGAGAAATCGAAATAGCCGCCCACATCATGGGGCACAGGGTGGATCATATCCGTCCCATTACGGCGGAAGAGGAAAAATTCCGGCTCCGGTCCGACATTATACACCCAACCGCGTTGGTCCAACTTTGCTAAAATGCTCTTCAATGTCCCACGTGGGTCACCTACAAAAGGTTCACCGGAGGGAGTGTAGATGTCGCAAAAGACGCGTGCCCGCCGCAGCTCGGGAGGCGTCCATGGCAGGACAGCATAAGTCGTTGTGTCGATCTCTAGACGCATGTCGCTCTCTTGAATGCGAGCGAACCCCTCGATCGAGGATCCATCGAACCATACCCCTTCCTCTAAGGCTTGTGGCAAGCGATTGACGGGGATATCAACAGACTTCACTGCGCCAGTGACATCCGTAAATTGGAGTGAGATAAATTTGACCTGATCGGCCTTGACAGTTTTGAGCATTTCTTCGGGTTTCATGTTGACTCTCCTGATGTTGAAGTGGTTTTTGCAGCCGTCTCGGTCTTCGCTGCCTCAGTCTTAGCAGTTGAATTCGAGTGATCCCGCTCTGAGCCCGTTGAGCTGCGGCTTGTTCCGGAAGGAGAGCGATGATCGGTGGCGTAGAATCCTGAGCCTTTGAAGACAATCCCGACCGGCGTATAGACTTTCCGTAAAGCATTCTTATTACATTCAGGACAACGAACCAAAGGGGGGTCGTTGAAACTCTGTTGTTGTTCAAACCGAATACCGCAATTTTCGCAATGATACGTATAGATCGGCATCTTGCACCTCTCTTTTCACGCAAAATATCAAAAAATTATAGTCCTTTCAAACAGTCTTGCCAAGAGCGAGATGTAAATGTTTGTTAATTTTTAATTTTGATATAAACTTTGACATTTCTACCCCGAAGGGGTATAATCCCTTCTCGCGGTTGTTATCGCTCGCACGGATGCTAATCCCCACCTTTTTGGTGGTTAACCTTATCTTAGGAAGAGTGGAGAGTGGCGCTATGGAAGCAAACGAAATAGCAGCCCCAGCAACAGACCAGGTGATCTCTTTAGAAGGGATCAAACGCAAAATGAAATTTAATGGTGTGGTCAAAAAGATCACCATTGCCGGAGCCATCGTGGACGTGGGTTTAGCGGTGCCCGGCGTTGTGCACATCTCACAATTACAGGTGGGCGAAACCAAACGGGTTGAAGACGTTGTGCAGGTTGGCCAAGCGGTTGAAGTATGGGTGCGCAGGGTTGATCCAAAGAAGAAACGGCTTGAATTGACCATGATCAAACCTCTTGATTTAGAGTGGCGTGAAATTACGAAGGGGATGGTGGTAAAAGGCAAAGTCACTCGGTTGGAGAAATTTGGCGTCTTTGTTGATATCGGCGCTGAACGGCCCGGTTTGGTGCATATCAGCGAGATGACCCATGGTTACATTAAGTCTCCGTCCGATCTGGTCAAGGAAGGAGATGAAGTGGAAGCGCAGGTTTTGGATGTCAACCGGCGCAAAAAGCAAATCAAATTGTCTATGAAAGCCTTGGAAACACCCCCGGAGCCACCGCCACCCCAACCGAGCAAAGCTGTTGTTCCAGAAAGAGAAGTTGAAAAAGAGACAACTTCTCCACCCCCCGAGCCCGAAAGCGAGCCCACAGCAATGGAAATCGCCCTGCGTGAGGCGATGGAACGTTCGAACGTCAAGTTCGCAGGTGTGGTTGGCGTGCGCAAGAGAAAGAAACGAGCCACCGACCAGCAATTCGAGCAATTGTTTGATCGCACCTTGCAAAATCGCCGCAAGTGACCTCATCGCTCTTTGGTCGATAAAAAGGTAAGCGTGGGAAATCAATCCCACGCTTATTTTTATCATCGATTAGGCTTCACGATACTCGCCTTCAACCACATCACCCTCGCCCATATTGCTGGTCGAACGGCCGTTGCCGCTGGACGAAGCTGCGCTTTGAGCCTGTTGAGCATAGAGCTGTTGGCTGATGGCATGGAAGGCGTTCTGCAACTCTTCGCTGAGGCGGCGGATGCGCTGGATGTCTTCACCTTTCGCCGCTTGGCGCAGATCGTTGATCTTCTGCTGGATCGAGTCGCGTTCCGCAGAAGGAACCTTGTCTCCCAGCTCACGCAAAGTCTTTTCCGTCTGGTATGCCAGTTGGTCAGCCATGTTGCGCGCTTCCGCTAGCTCTTTGCGGCGGCGGTCTTCGGCTTCATGTTCGCGGGCTTCGCGGATCATGCGTTCGATCTCGTCCTTGTTCAAGTTGGTCGAAGCCGTGATAGTCACTTTTTGCTCTTTGCCAGTCGCCTTATCTTTAGCGGTGACGTTGAGGATGCCATTGGCATCGATATCAAAAGTGACCTCAATTTGCGGGATGCCGCGCGGCGCTGGTGGAATGCCCTCCAGACGGAAGCGACCTAGGCTCATATTATCAGCCGCCATCGGACGTTCGCCCTGTAAGATGTGAATGTCTACCGCAGTTTGGTTATCTTCAGCAGTGGAGAAAATCTCACTGCGCCGCACAGGAATGGTCGTATTGCGCTCAATCAAGGTGGTCATCACACCACCAAGTGTCTCAACTCCGAGCGAGAGCGGGGTGACATCCAACAGTAAGACATCTTTGACTTCTCCTGCTAAAACGCCACCTTGAATCGCTGCCCCAACCGCAACTACTTCGTCGGGATTGACGCCCTTGTGGGGTTCCTTGTTGGTCAGCGAGCGGACGAGGTCTTGCACCATGGGCATACGGGTTGCGCCGCCTACCAAGACCACTTCGTCGATGTCGGAGGCTTTCAAACCTGCGTCGTTCAGGGCGGCATTGAAAGGTCCGCGCAAGCGAGCGACCAAATCTTCAGTGAGCTGTTCAAACTTGGCTCGGGTAAGTTTCATTTGCAGATGCTTTGGACCCGATGCATCGGCAGTGATATAGGGCAAATTGATCTCGGTCTCCATCACACTGGAAAGCTCAATCTTCGCTTTTTCAGCAGCCTCGCGCAAGCGTTGCAAAGCTTGGCGATCAGTGCGCAAGTCAATGCCATGTTCCTTCTTGAACTCGTCTGCCACCCAATTGACAATGCGCTCATCCCAGTCATCGCCACCTAGATGGGTATCCCCATTGGTAGCTTTGACTTCGATTACGCCTTCCCCTACTTCAAGAATGCTGACATCAAAGGTGCCTCCACCGAGATCGAAGACCAGAATGGTTTCGTTCTCTTTTTTATCCAATCCATAGGCTAAAGCTGCGGCAGTTGGCTCGTTGATAATGCGCACGACATCCAAGCCAGCAATGCGTCCTGCATCTTTGGTCGCTTGCCGTTGGCTGTCGTTGAAATATGCCGGGACGGTGATCACAGCCTTGGTGCCCGGTTCGCCTAGATAAGCTTCGGCATCGGCTTTGAGCTTGGCGAGGATCATCGCCGAAATCTCCTGCGGGCTATATTCGCGCCCAGTGACAGGGATTTGCACGCGGGCGTCGTTCGCTGGACCACGCACCACCCGGTAGGACACCATCTTGCGCTCAGTTTCGACCTCATCGAAGCGCCGCCCCATAAAGCGTTTGATGGAATAAATGGTGTTCTCGGGGTTGATCACAGCCTGGCGCTTTGCCGTTTGCCCGATCAACCGTTCGCCATTTTTATTAAAAGCAACCACAGATGGACATAGCCGTCCTCCCTCAGCAGTTGGGATCACGGTCGGATCGCCGCCTTCCATCACAGCCACAACGCTGTTGGTTGTTCCAAGGTCAATACCAATAATTTTTGACATAGTTCTCTCCTCTCTTCAGTAGTTTGGGGTTCTATCCTGCTATAGGTTACCCCATCTATGCAAGAAATTCGTTAACAAAGCATAGGAAAGTTGTTTATTTATCCCAAATCGGATTTGTAAAAATGCGCGCAAACGAGGTGTGTGAAATTTTTAAGGCTTAATCCTATTAAGCCATCTTAACGTTCTTGTTGAACTCCTCTGACCCTTACATATAGGGCTTGAGAAAGGCTAACCGCCATAAGTAGGGTACATTTTCTGATCGTTATTGCAGTTATTACCAATATGGCAATATGTAAAGCAGGATATGGTTCACCTTAAAAAATTCAATGTTTTTAGCCAAGCGTATGGCAAACGTCTTGCACAGCGAGAGCTTATTTTGTAAAATGCATACGACACAACAGACGCCCTGAAACTGTGTTGATCATCGCCTTCCTGTAGTTGATCCGAGAACTGTATAGCATCATGGGGATTCCCGCCGTATGGGAGAGCTGGGAGAGGGTGCTGTGTCGCGCAAATTACCATTGCGAGGAGGACACACAGATGAAAGCAGAACAAGCTTGGCAAGCAGCGATAGGGCAATTGCAAATAGAAATGCCGCGCGCTGCGTTTGAAACATGGGTGCGCGAGACGGAGTTTCTCGCTTATGAAGATGGCTGTTTCATCATCGGAGCTCCCAATGCCTATGCTTGTGATTGGTTGCAAAGCCGATTGACTAGTACCGTCAGTCGGCTCTTAATGGGATTGATGGGGCGCTCAGTACAAGTGCGCTTCACGGTCTGGCAGAGTCTGACCCCCCCAGAAGAAAAAGAAGGGGAGAGTGAACTTGCTTCTCAGGCAGTCGCAATGCCCCAGCCAAACGGTAGCTTGAACCCTCGCTACACCTTTGATAATTATGTAGTTGGTGCCAACAACCGCTTGGCACATGCTGCTTCGCTTGCAGTTTCCGATCGCCCTGCCATTGCCTATAACCCGCTTTTCATCTATGGGGGGGTAGGGTTGGGCAAAACCCATCTGCTCCATGCCATTGGCAATGTTTGCCATGAACGTGGGTTGCAGGTCCGCTATGTCTCTGCGGAAGAGTTCACTAACGATCTGATCAATGCCATTCGTTCGCAGAACACACAAACTTTCCGCGAAAAATATCGCCGTACTGACGTTTTGTTGCTGGATGATATCCAATTTATCGCTGGCAAAGAGTCAACCCAAGAGGAATTTTTCCATACGTTCAACACTTTGCATGGACAAAACAAACAAATTGTAATTTCGTCCGATCGTCCGCCCAAGGCTCTTGTGACCCTCGAAGAACGCCTGCGCTCGCGAGTGGAATGGGGATTGACCGTAGATATTCAACCTCCTGATCTGGAAACGCGCATTGCTATCCTGCGTCACAAGGCGGAAAGAAATGGATACACCATTCCCAGCGAGTTGTTAGAACGCATTGCCCGTCGTGTTCAGTCCAACATTCGCGAACTAGAAGGAGTCCTAAACCGAGTAGCTGCCTATGCTCAGCTCAGCAGTGCGCCGATCACCCAACAGTTGGTGGATACCGTCCTAAGCGATTTCATGCCCCAACGGCGCGAGATTAAACCAGATGAGGTTATTGACCTCGTCTCTCAGTTCTACAGTCTTCCTCGGCAACGCTTGGTGAGCGCCGAACGCAGCCGCGAAGTCGCCCTGCCACGTCAGATCGCAATGTATCTCTTGCACAAAGAAGCGCAGTGCTCTCTGCCCCAAATCGGTGAATTGCTGGGTGGGCGAGACCACACTACTGTGTTATATGGCTGCGAAAAGATCGAGGATTTGCTCGAACGTGATGAGCAGTTGCGTCGCCAAGTAAACCAAATCCGGGAACAGCTTTTTCAGAAGCCACTCTTGCAGCGGTAACCACTGGAGTGTGTTGACTTAATTCCTAACCCATTCAACGTGTTCCTCAAGTGCTTGGAGAGGGCGAGGTAATGCTCCTTGATAGCAGAGGGTTAGCTGTTGGCGAGCACGGGTCATCGCCATGAAAAGTTGGCGAAGGGCGTGAGAGGTGCGCTCGCTGTCGGTCGCATTTTCAAAAATAAGATGGGCTTGACTAATAAAAACGACATCGAACTCTAAACCTTTGGCGCGCAATAATGTTTCTATCGTAACTCCCGTGCCCCGGAGGGCTTTAGTCAGATCCTCAATTTTGTTGCGTCGTGGGTGCAAGATGAGGATCTGAGCTGTTTTGAATCCTTTTTGGATTAAGTACCTAACTTGATCATGCAGATAGCGACATTCCTGCTCAAAGCTGGCTTGCTGAGCAAGGATTGGCTTTGGTCCGTGACGCATGGAGTGTGGGTCAATCTCTGCGGGGAGAAATTCTTCTTCCCGCAATTGCTCCTTTAGGAGAGGATCATTTTCTATCAAGGAAGAGGCAGCACGATAAATCTCGTATGTGTTACGATAGGGAACTTTAAGATGACGAGTGCGTCCGACAACTTCAACCCCTTTTTCGCGCCAACTAAAAAAGCGAAAGATGCTCTGTGAAGGATCGTCAGCCAAAAACAGTAAGCCATTTGGTTTCAATAAAGCCTTAACAATCTGAATCCATTGCGGGGCAAAATCTTGTGCTTCATCGATTAAGATCGCATCGAACAAATTCGTCTGGAGTTTACCCTCTTTGAGAGCTTTCCAGGTTAGGGTTGGAAATTCCGCCCAATCCATTTCTCGCAGAGCATCTTTGCGGCGGTCAAAGGCCTCCATCACCTCATAGATTGCGCTTTTCTCCGCAGCGCTAAGGCGTTGCTTACCCAATCCGCGACGAATTGCAAGGAGATATGCACTTTGTTCCTCAAAGCCAACATCTTTGATCCACTTGATTTCCTCGGCGAGAAAACTCGCCCCAACTTTGCGGATAATTGGATAGCGTGTCTGCTGTCCCTTAACCCATTCAGACAAGGTATTTTCCATTAAGGTAATCTTATGTCCGTTTTGTTCCCAAATAGACAAACATAAAGCATGTAAGGTGCTAACTTTGACATTTGAAGATGTACTGAGAATTTGTTGAAGCTGCTCACTCAGGGGACGGTTATAGGTCAATACTAGAATATTCCATTCCGGGTATTGTGCTGCAAGATAACGAGCTCGTTGAGTAAGGACGATGGTCTTGCCACTGCCTGCAGCTCCACGCACTAAGCGAACATGCAAGCTTTGCACCAGATGTTGAGCTTCTTTAGGTAGCTCGTCTTTGACAAGCTCAGCTTCGGAAACACCGATGGTAAGTTGTTGAGCGACCGGTTTTTCAACTTTGGGGATTTCCTGCTCACTTCGGGTCGGTTCTAGGACAATACGTTCTTGAACTTCATCGAGGACAATGGCTGGCCGTTGCGGATGTTCGAATTCCACCAGTGGGTTGATAATCTGGCGGATTGCACGCAATTGTTCGCGACTCAAGGTGTGGTTAGACCAGCTTGGGCGAGTGGCGCTTAGCCGCTTAAGAACGATATTTGGACGAAGATCATCTTGCCCCAAGACTTGTGTTTCTCCCCAAGCTATGCGTAGATTGGCTAAAATCGTGGGGGGCAAGTTGGGTAAGATAACCGCATAGCCCCAATCGATCTTCTGTCCTTGCGTCTTCAGCAAATTTTCAAGCGCTAATGCCATGTCTCGAACAGACACCACTGGATTTTTCTCTTGGCGTGTCTCCCCTGTGCGCGTAATGACCTCCGCATGATACCGATCCGCTCTGCGTAAAGCAACCCAATCTTTGACCTCAAGCACAATCACTCCGTAATTCGTCAAGACAATGAAATCTGGGAAGCGTTGAATACGGTGTTTTGACGGGAGTGGGCATTCCACATAGATTGAATATTCTTTCGGTAGATTATCGCGCAACTGTTTTAGGACAATCTTCTCCCCTTGCGTTGCATCTGGACGAAGTTCTCCATAAACTTGAGCTGGCATTAACCCTCCATTGCGCTAAGGGTATGTCTGCGACACAGAGTTTCAGCAGCAAATATTGCTAATCGGTGAAACACTTTCTCACTTTGAGCTTCTTTCTCCGCAGGCGATAAACTCAGCAGCCATTCTACCTGAGAAACAGCCTCCTCATAGGCTTGTGGTTCAGCAAACGGTGCAAGGTGATCAAACAGGAGTTCATGGGCACGCTTGCGTTCCATGGCTTCCAGACCATCCAAAATTTGACGTTGAGGCGTACCTTCCCATATCGGTAAAATCATAGCTTCGCGCAGCAATCGTTCCACGCCATACTCGGCGAGGACTCCTATCCCACCATATACTTCCATTGCCCATTTTGCAGTTTGAACTGCCATCTCAGCGGTCAGATACTTTGCTAAATGAGCAATGAGTCGAAAGAGATGATAACGGGGAGGGTAGGGGTGCTTCTCCCTCCAGACTGTGTCAAGCAATTGAACCGCCTCCCAGGCGAGACAGAAGGATTGTTTGTGCAGGTGGAGCC
>JAOAHK010000055.1 GCA_026415275.1 Anaerolineales bacterium | reverse complement strand
AGATGTGTATAAGAGACAGGGGTAAAGGTTGGATTTGAATGGTAAAATCGTGATAAAATATCGAGCTAGTTTTGATTCTCCCATAAGGATCGCATATGCCTGAGCCTGTCAATCGAACCATTCTGGACGAAACCACCAGCCTGCTTCAACCGCCCGCCGAGTTAACCGAGCCGTTGCAATGTGAGTTAGATGAAGTCCGTCAACTCTTTGCCGCTCAACCTTTGCTGGTACAACGTTTCATAGAAGCTCAAGCTGCAACTCTTGCCGATGCGATTACCACAAATGCTCCTGAAGCACGCTTTACCTTGCCGGATCGGTTGATGGTTCCCTCTGCTGGAGATGGTTTTCAAACCCTTACCATTCCCCAAGAGCAGCGGGAGTATCAAGTGGGCGGCTGGGCAAACCGCTTGCGGCGTAAGGAATTGCGTATCCTAGCCAAGCAGCGCTTGGTCGAATTAGAGCAGAGCGAAAATCAAGCCATAAGGGAAGCGGCACGTTTGATCCGTCATGCGACTTCAGTTCATATTGTTTATAACCTGCTTCCCGCTGGTCGGTCGGTTCATTACCTTGCCGAAGAAGGAGAAAGCATTCCGAGCATTCCAGCCGAAGAGGAACAAATCGAATCGGCATTGACCGCCACAACTGACGCCATCGCCGAAGAGAAAATTGAGGATCGAGAGCGTGGCGAGTTATTGGTTCCTTTTGTGCCTTACGCACGGCGCTTCTTTTTACCTCAATGGGTAGCGTTTGATGAAAATGGTGAATTGCTGCTTTCCAATGTCCAAGAGGCAGAGTCGCACATTGCCTCGATGCAACGCTACTTACGCCTGCTGCACTATGCGGTTGCCTTTTCACCCTGCATGATCGCCGATGAGGTCTATCAGCAAAAACGGTATGGCATGTTGGGTCAATTGGTCAATCAAGGACGCGCTTTAGCGATGTATCAAACTCGTCAAATCATCGAAACGATCAAAAAACGCGCCCGCGCCCAAAATCTAAATCGCGGCCTGACCATTCGTTTGCCTTATTTCGATGATCAAGACCTGACCATGAAAATCTACCCCTTTGTGGTCATTCCGGCTGGGCGGATCATGTTCATCCCTGCGTTTGTGGTGCGCGCAGTGCGCGAAGAAGAAGTGAAAGTTGCTCAGGACACGCGCCTCAACCCAACCACCCGCAAATATATCCTCAAGCAGCTCAAGATGTTAGAACAGGCTTTTTTGAATTTCTCCCTGCAAAGATCCTGAGAAACCATAAAATCGCTCCTCGAGGTTGATATGTTATTTGCAATTGGTTTACTTATTGTTCTCTTCTTTGTTTCCTATCGCCTTGCCCCGCGTGAACGCCAAGAGGATGCATTGGTGCACGGCGCTGGCCAAGTGGGAATGTTGGCTGCCTTGGCGCTTTTTGGGGTAGATTACTTCACCTCTTATTACTATGCGACCGGAGAGATGATGAGTGCGTTGCATCCTTATGGCTTAGAGCACTACGCCTTCATCTGTGTCGCGGTGATCGCTTTGGCGAACTTTGTCTTCGGATCTTTGTACATGTATTCGCTGGGTGTATTTAATGAAGGGGGTGGGTCTTTCACTGCAGCAATGCGATATTTGGGCCCCTCCCTGAGCTTGATTGTGGCTGTTGTCTTAGTGCAGGATTATGTGCTCACCATTGTTGTTTCTACCCTTTCTGGAAGTGACCAATTGCTTTCGATTATTGGTGCCTATAACATTAACTGGTTTTGGCATTTCTTAATCGGCGCTGGTTTAGCCTTCACAACTTGGTACTTGACCATTCGGGGACGAGGGGAATCAGCTCAAGTTGTGTTTACTTTGTTGGGAATCTTTGCTGGCTTGACCCTAACAATGCTGATCGGGTTGATCCTAGCTCATGCGCGAGGAGTTCCACCTGCCCCAACCGAACCACCGTTGCCGGCAAGCCTGGGGCAAGCTCTTTATCACATGTTGACTGCTAGCATGAAGGGTATGGTGGCTTTGACGGGCTTGGAAGCCATGTCGAATGGGATCCAATTTGTGATCGATGAGGATTATCCTCTGATCCGTTGGGGAAAAAAGCGCTTTCCACGTTTGAATTGGTTGTGGAATTTTTATAGCGGCAAATCTGGAATCGGGCGAACGGTGCAGACCGCCTTCCTGTTCTACGGTGGACTTACAACGCTGTTTCTAACCGTTTTCTCCTTGCGGTTTAATGTTTTTGATGGCACATTTGGGCGAACATTGGTTGGTAATCTGGCTTTTATCGGTTTTGAGCAATACCCCGGTGGCATAATTCTTTATTGGTTTTATCAATTTCTTGCTGTGGCTTTGCTCTCTGCGGCTTCGATGACCGCTTATCAAGATATGCAAGCTATCACCTGGCGCAACGTTGCCATTGGTGAAATTCCTGAGATCGTAGTCTATCGCAATCCAAAGGGTACCTTTACCCGCCCGGTAACGGCGGCGTTCATTGCAGCCGTGATTATTCAATTGCTTGTGCGCGGCGACACGGGTCATGCAGTCCCTTACTATGGCGTAGGAGTTTTTCTACCCATAACGGCGATGGGATTAGCAATGCGGAGACATATCCAATTGAAAGAATCGGGTAGGAGGCGAACTTGGGGATTGATTGGGGTAAACTTCTCGATTGCCCTTTCAACCTTTGTCTTTGTGGGGCAAATTGTAGGAAAGTGGTTTGAGGGCGGTTGGCTGGTTTTGATCGTGCTAATTTTAGTCATCTTGATGGCTCATGCAATCCTGATTTCTCCCATCGGTTATCGCGATCCCAGCCAAATCTATCGGATTGTGCGGGTAAAGTCTCGCGTTGAGGGTCCTATGGGGGCAATTGTCGAGTGGCAGTCGCTCAAAGTACAGGAATATCGCTATCAATTGTTGATAGCCATCGCCAAATTTTGGGAGTTGTTTGGTGTGCGCCGCCCGGTGCGGTTTGAGCCTCCAGTCATCGCTGGCGAGTTTGAAGAAGCTGTGGAAGCCGGTCACTCTCGTCATTCCTATCTCGAACCCTATTTGAATCAGAATCAACCAACAACCCAATCACCAGCACCTCCAAAGGAAGAAGCTTCCGCAAATCCACCTCAATGATTTCCCAACCGATCTATCGCATACGCGCCAATGAGGTATATGGCGCTCTGGAAACCTCTCCGCAAGGGTTAACTGCGCAGCAGGTTGAAGAGCGCCTTTCCCTTTACGGGAAAAACGTTATCCAAGAACCAACCCCCCCGCCGTGGTGGAGTAAGCTGTTAATTCATACCATTCACCCGATGGCTATGCTTTTATGGATTGCGGGTGTTTTAGCTTTGATTGTGAGCGAAATCAGCCTTGCTTTGATCATTTGGTCGGTTATAGTGGTCAATGCGGCTTTTTCTTATTGGCGTGAATATCGTGCAAGCATTGCCATAGCAAGCCTGAAAGAGGTTTTGCCATCCTTTAGCCGCGTTTTGCGGGATGGACAAGAAATCTTAATCCCCACACCTGAGATTGTTCCTGGGGATATCCTTGTGTTGGCAGAAGGGGATAATATCCCAGCCGATGCAAGGGTTGTGCAGGAGTTTGGATTACGGGTAAATCAAGCAATCTTAACCGGCGAAGCCATGCCAGCGCGCAAGACAGCCGACGCTTCCCTTCGGGAAGAGATTAGCGAACTTGAAAGACCGAACTTAATCTTCGCTGGCACATCCGTGTTTAGCGGAACGGCGAAAGCAGTCGTTTATGCAACGGGCATGCTGACCCAATTCGGACGCATAGCACATCTTACTGGCATGGTGGAGGAGGAACCCTCTGCACTTCAGCGGGAAATTGTGCGCCTCACCCGTCGCTTAGCGGTGATTGGTTTGGTGATTGGCGTGATTGTGTTTTTGGTGGGTGCTTTTGATCCCGAAATTGAATTATTTGACCCCGAAGATCGCCTCGTGCAGGCTTTTATTTTTGCTTTGGGTATCCTCGTTGCTGTTGTGCCAGAGGGTTTGCCAGCTACGCTCTCCCTGTCGTTAGCCATGGCTGTGCAACGGTTAGCTCAACGCGGTGTTTTGGTCAAGAAACTAGCTATGGTCGAAACGCTGGGCAATATTTCGGTGATATGCACGGATAAAAGTGGAACACTTACCCAGAATCAGATGACTGTACGGGAGATTTGGGTTAGCGGGGAGAGGCTAAGCGTCAGTGGCATTGGCTATGAACCCGAAGGGGAGATAATTCCTGAACCGAACTCTTTGAAATTACAATCTAGCTTGAACCTCTTGTTAACAGCAGCGACCTTGTGTAATAACTCGCGTCTCATTCCTCCATCGACCGAACACCCCTTTTGGTCTGCATTGGGAGACTCTACGGAAGCAGCCTTGCGTGTAGTTGCCCGCAAGGGTGGCATCTCCGAAGAAAGCACGTTGCGGAGGTATCCGCGAGTACATGAGATTCCTTTTGAAGCGCGCCGCAAACGGATGACCACCATCCATCGCTGGAATAAAGAGGAGATTGCTTTTGTCAAAGGTGCTCCGCGCGAGGTGTTACAACTTTGTGATTCCTGGCAATTTGGTGAAGATGTGCTTCCTCTAGATGAGAAAGTGCGCGAACGAATCTTATCTGCCAACGACGATTATGCCCGCAATGCCTTGCGTGTCTTAGCGTTTGCTTACCGTCCCTTGCCGCCACGCAGCAGTTATGCTGAACAAAACGTGGAGCGGGAATTGACCTTCTTAGGACTAATGGCGATGCATGATCCCCCCCGTCCAGAAGTCGCCCGTGCTGTGCAAATCTGTCAGCAAGCTGGCATTCGGATCATCATGGTTACAGGGGATTACGGTTTGACTGCGGAGAGCATTGCCCGCCGCATTGGGATGCTCACGACCCCGAGTCCATTGATTGTGACTGGGGTCGAATTAGAAGAGATGAATGAGGTGCAATTACAGAACCTTTTGGAAAAAGAGGTGATTTTCGCCCGCATGGCACCAGAGCACAAATTGCGGTTAGTTGCTGCGTTACAAAATATGGGAGAAGTCGTTGCCGTCACCGGAGATGGTGTCAATGATACCCCCGCTTTGCGTAAGGCTGATGTGGGCGTTGCCATGGGGATTATCGGTACCGATGTTGCCCGCGAAGCGGCAGATGTCATTCTGACCCAAGACAATTTCAGCACAATTGTTGATGCCATCCAAGAAGGGCGAGCGGTTTATGACAATATCCGCAAGTTCATCACGTATATTTTCACCAGCAATGTGCCAGAGTTGGTGCCCTTTGTCGTCTCAGCCATTTCTCAAATTCCTTTGGCGCTAACCGTGCGCCAAATCTTAGCGATTGACATGGGTACAGATCTCTTGCCAGCTTTAGCTTTAGGTGCAGAAAAACCTGAACCCGATGTCATGATGCGTCCGCCAAGAAAGCGCGGTCAACCTCTGATTGACCGTCACCTACTCATGCGGTCATTTGCTTGGTTAGGAATGATCGAAGCTGCTCTATGTTATTTGGGTTTTTTCTATATCTATGCCCGCACCTATAATATTCCGTTGGATCAATTTTTTGCTTTAGGGTCTGACATCCCTGCCTTGCTTCATGCCGTTCCACTGCATGTTCATATTTTGGCAGTGACGATGTTCCACGCCGGGGTTGTAATGGCGCAGGTTGGCAATGTATTAGCTTGTCGGTCAGAGCGCTTTCGGGTCAGTGAGGTGGGTTGGTTTTCCAATCCCCTGATTTGGTTAGGAATTCTAGCTGAAATTGCGTTAATATTAATCTTAATTTATGTGCCACCATTGGCAAAAATGTTCGATCACGCAGCTTTGCCCCTCGAATACTGGTTTCCGTTGGCATTGTTTGCACCTTTACTTTACGGTTTTGATCGAGTGCGCAAGCAGCTCATTCACTTTTTCCATTGGCTGAGGGCGAGTCGGGACATCTCGGCTGAGGATAATATCGTCTAGGAGGAATGAGATGAAACTTATTGTGATGGGATGCGGTCGGGTAGGCGAGCAATTTGCTCGATTGATGGATCGAGAAGGGCATGATGTTACCGTTGTCGATACAGATGAAAGTGCCTTAGAGAAGATGAGGCAAGGATTCGGGGGTAAGGTGATTTTGGGAGTGGGTTTTGACCGCCAGACTCTGATCCAAGCGGGGATTGAACAAGCAGAAGCCTTTGCAGCGACAAGTAACTCAGATAACGCAAACATCATTGCTGCGCGAATCGCCCGAAATATTTTCCATGTGCCAAAAGTTGTGGCAAGCCTATACGATCCAAGAAGAGCAGAAATTTATCGCCGCTTAGGATTGCTCACGTTTTCTTCCACAGCATTAGGGGCTGAGCGCGTGCGCGAATTGCTGACCTATCAGGAATTGGAACCGATGATGACTTTTGGCGGTGGCGAAGTTGCACTGGTCAATGTCGAAGCTTCTCCTCTCCTCGAAGGAAAACAAGTGCGCGACCTGACTGTGCCCGGTGAAGTCAGTGTTGTTTCGATCTCGCGTCAGGGTCAAGCGATCTTACCTCTGCTGGGGACGACCATCCGAGCCAGAGATTTGATCTATATTGCTGTTCTCACATCAGCGCTCGATCGATTGAAAGCACTGCTTGGTTATGCGGAAGGAGGATAAAAATGTTTGTCATTATCGTCGGTGGTGGAAAGACTGGGTCGTTTTTGGCTGGGCATCTGCTCCAACTTGGTCATCGCGTGCGGTTGATCGAGAACCGCCCCATGATTGTGGAACGTCTACAACGTGAGATTGGGGCAGGCATTGTCCTTTTGGGAGATGGCAGTTCTCCCAGCGTTCTTGAGCAAGCGGGTATCCAAGAGGCGAATGTGCTGGCAGCCGTTACTGGCGAGGATGAAACCAATTTGGTCGTCACGACATTAGGACGCTTTGAGTTCCATGTACCGCGCACCATTGCCCGAGTAAACAACCCCAAAAATGCTTGGCTGTTTAATCAGGAGATGGGGGTAGATATTGCAGTTGACCAAACTGACATCATGGCGAAATTGATTGTTGAAGAGATGTCATTAGGAGATATGATGATCTTGCTGCGCTTGCGCAGTGGGGAATATTCGATTGTGGAAGAGCGGGTTGACCCTCATGCGTTGGTGGTGCAAAAGGCGGTAAGAGAAATTAAATTTCCTACAGATTGTACCTTAGTGGGTATTTTTCGCAATGATCAGTTGATTATCCCGAAAGGGGACACAGTCTTTGAACCTTATGACGAAGTCATTGCGCTTGCCCACACGCAACAGATTAGTCAATTAGCTTTGTTGTTTGGCGCGCAAAAATAATGCCCCCTCCATCAGCGCCGTTCACTTAACCAGTCCAATAAACGGTGTAGTGGCCAGGTATTGATGATCGATTCGGCTTCAACCCAAGCGCGTCTGGCGATAGTAACGCCAAAGTGCAAGAGGTCAAGATCGCTTTCGGTATGAGCATCGGTGTTGATTGCTAACAAACCGCCCATCTCAACATAGCGCCGGGCATAGAGGTCGTCCAAATCTAAGCGTGAGGGATGGGCATTGATCTCTAAAACCACATTGTGCTCCCGAGCAGCTTTCAAGATAGCTTCCATGTCTAAATCCGCCCCCTCGCGATTGGGAAACATTCGTCCAGTGGGGTGGCCAATCATATCAACCTGCGGGTTTCGGATAACGTTGAGCAAGCGTTCGGTGACCTGTTGGCGGGGTTGGCGCAAACTGGTGTGCATCGAGGCGGTGACGATGTCGAAACCTGCCAACACTTCATCAGGGAAATCTAGACTTCCATCCGCTCGAATTTCTACTTCAATCCCGTGCAACAGTCGAATTGTGTTGCCAAGTTCTTCTTGAACGCGGCGAATTTCTTGACGCTGTTCCAAAGCGGCTTCAGCCGTTAAGCCACCGGTGATCGCTAAACTCGCGGAATGGTCGCTGATCACAATCACCTCTAAGCCCCGTTTTTGGGCAGCTTCAGCTAGTTGGCGAATGGTGAGTTTTCCGTCGCTCCAAGTCGTATGAGCATGAAGCTCGCTGCGTATGTCAGACACCTGAACCAAGCAGGGGAGACGAGACTCAAGAGCAGCTTGAATTTCACCGCGGTCTTCGCGTAATTCAGGCGGGATCCATGGCAATCCCAACGTGGAATAAACTTCTTCCTCCGTAGCACAGAGGATTTCACTCCCGTCCTTATGGGTGAGAGCGTGTTCTGAGAGCGATAAGCCCTGCTTGAGGGCAAGCTCACGCAGGCGCACATTGTGATCTTTAGAGCCAGTGGCGTATTGCCAAGCTGTGCCAAATCGCTCAGGAGGATGCACCCATAGTTGAGCACGCAAGCCCTGATCGTATTCCACACTGCTTTTGGTCTCGCCGCTAGCTGTAATGCGGGTAACTTCTGGGTCTGAGAGAAATGCTTCCATCACCGCCTTTGAGTCGGTTGCGGCGGCGAGCAGGTCAATGTCGCCAACGGTGGAGCGCCCGCGTCGCAAGCTGCCAGCCATTTCAACACGATGCACACCAGACACGGCTCGCAAACGGGTCATCAAGCGTTGGGCAAAGGGGTAGGCTCGTCCAATCGGGATACGCTCTGAGCGGCGTTTGTAAGCTTCGATACCAGCTAAGATTCTGGCTTCGGATTTTTCACCCATGCCGGGCAGCGTGCGCAATTTTCCTGCCCGCGCCGCTTCTTCTAGTTCAGCTAAGGTTGTAATGCCTAACTCTCTCCAAAACAAGGCAATTTTCTTAGGCCCTAAATCGGGCACAGGAAGCATTTCTGCCAAAGTCGGTGGCACTTCGGCGGTGAGCTTTTCCAAGAAGCCCAACTTGCCGGTGGTGAAGAGCTCTTCGATTTTTTCGGCAATTGCTTTTCCAACGCCGGGGATCTCGGTGAGCTTGCCCGTTTGCCAGATATCAAACGCTTCGCGATTTAACTCGGCTAGCGACTCGGCTGCCTTGCGGTAGGCAAGAACTTTGTAGATCACCTCACCCTTTATTTCGGAGAGATCGGCGATCTGCTCAAAAATTTGGGCAAGCTGGCGGTTGGAAAGGCGATGTAAGTCCGTCATCTTAGCTTTCGACGACTTGAACCCCTTTCCAAAAGGCAATGTGATCCTTAATTTGTTTGGCTGCTTCACTTGGTTCAGGATAATACCAAGCGGCATCACGATTGATTTGATCGCCAACTTGGATGTGATAATAACTAGCTACCCCTTTCCAAGGGCAGGTCGTGTGGGTATCGCTTGGGAGCAGAAATTCCTGCCGAACTGACTTGGCGGGAAAATAGTGATTTCCTTCAAGTAGTATCGTTTGATCGCTTTCGGCGATCACTTGACCGTTCCAGATGGCTTTCATGCTGTTCTACCTCCAAAATATGTGAATAAGCCGAATTTAGAGAAATTATACCTTACAGATAATGTTCGGAAGAGAGCGGATCGTTCAGTTATCAGATAATAGTCATTCGTTTGAAGTCTAAAATCGATTATCTTCGGTCTTTGGTTTTTCGGTTTTCACTAGATACTTATTCCTTGAAAAAGCCTGCTATTGACTACCGAGTACAAACAACCGACCACCGACTGCTGACCGCTTCGGAATGCATACGGTATACTTAGGATATGCAAACAGAATGCTGGGTTTTTCAAAGCGGCATTGTTCCCTATCAACAGGCGTGGGAATGGCAAAAGAAGCTGGGAGAGCGAGTTGCTGCAGGTACTATGCCTCCTGTTTTGTGGCTTCTTGAACACCCCCATACCTATACTATCGGGCGGCGGGGAAC
>JAOAHK010000054.1 GCA_026415275.1 Anaerolineales bacterium | reverse complement strand
AGTTCGAGGGAAAGTTTTCGCTGTAGCGGCAAACCAAGGGGCAAGCTGGAAATTGGTATGATTAAACGTCTAGGAGCTCGATCACGGACGAATACCCCAAAGACGGACAGTACCATCATAAGAAGCTGAAGCAAGAAGTTGACTGCTGGATGCAAACTCCAAAAAGTTGACCCCCCGCAGATGACCTTCCAAATCGCGCAATTTCTCACCGCTGGTTACAGACCAAATTTGAATCAGTGTAGACTGATAGCTAGAACCCGAAACTAAAATTTCCCCATTTGGGTTGAAAGCCAAACCCTCCACAACTCCACTTGCTTGCATTGAAAGTTGACGTTCACCCTTTTCAAGGTCCCACAGGATGATCGAACCGTCATAATGACCTGTGGCGAAACGGGTGCCATCTGGGGAGATTGCCAAGCAATTTGCAGCACCACTAAAGGAAGTTGGCAGAGAATAGCGTACTTCATTTTTTTCCAAATCCCAGACTTTGATGGAATAACGATCGGGAATAGTGATGAGTGTTTTTTGGTCGGGGGATATTTTCATTGAGACCAAGTTACCCGTTTTGACTGTAGAAAGGATTTCCCAACTAGTCGCATCACGAAATTGGATGACATTTTCAGAATCAGAGAGGGTGCTATAGGCAATGATGACCGTTTTTCCATCATTACTGTATTGGACTTGAGTAACAGCCCGGTAGTCACCGAAGACAGCAACCCGCAGGTAATTCGGTGCGATCCAAACCTGAACATTGCCAAAAAAATTTTCCGGACTATCTCCCAGCCGGTGTCCTGTAACTAGCCAGCGACCATCGGGGCTAAAATCGAAGGTTGATAACCCTTTATCGAGTGTGATGATCGAGGGAGTTTGCGGCTGGAATGGATCGATGAAATGGATGGAATCTGTTGTTGCGGCAGCCAAAAGAGAGCTTGTGGGGTGCCATTTGAAATCCACTAGGGGAGGGGTTTGGTACATTGCAATACCTGAGACTCTGCTAGCGCTTTGGGCATCGATTATCGGAAAGACTGCTGGTATGGGAGTTCCTACTTCAACATATAGTAAAGCAGTTGGGGTGAGGGTTTGGGTAGGAGTTGAGGTGAAAGTGGGCGTTAAAGTCGGCAGTAGCGTAGGGGTTGAGGTTGTCGATGGTGAAGGGGTAGCTGAGAATGTAGGACTCGGTATAAATCGAGGGAGTGGAGCATTCAGGCGGCAAAAGATTTGCGCAATCCCAAGAATCATTACCAAGGAAATATAAGAGAAACGGAACCATTTGAGTCCTGAGAGAAATAAAGATTGATTTTTCACTATCCCTTCCTAGCGAAAGATGAGAGGGAAATAGTAGATCCATGGGGTGTGTATTTTCGCAAAGGCGAGGTAATTGCCATATGTATAAGCAATTTCTGATCGCGTATAGGCAAATCCCCGTGTCGAGGGGCGGGTTAAACGAGCCTGATAACGAATGGTCGTTGTCTGTTGAGGTGAGAGCACCCCTTCCCATATGAAACTTTGTTCTTTGAGTGTAACCGAGCCCAGATCGTTGAGAATTGAAGAGGGAATCAGTTGAAGTTGGTCGGAAAGAGTTTCCGTAATCACCGCTCGATCGGAGACAACTCCTAAGTTGCTGACTGTTAGTGCGAAATCAATCAAATTACCGCTATATGCAGTTTTCGGAGAGTATGTTTTCGCCACTTCGAGATAAGATTGACCGACGGGAACAAGTTCTCGGTATTTTGTGACTAGTCCCCTGGCGTCATAGAATTGTCCCTCGATTAGGATTTTTGTGTTGTCGGCAACCTGGTCTGAAACGAGCAGCGAGGCTTTCAGAGTTACCTTTTGTGATAAGGGGAGATTCCCTTGAAAGATTAGGGCATTTTCTGCTGAGGAATATGACCAAGGTCCGCTGAGGCTGGAGGATATAAGAGTGGTATTTGGAGGTATTGGGAGGATAAAGCGATCCACTGAAGCACTCGGGACACTGCGGCTCAACTCAATGCGAATCGGAAGTTCACTACCTCGTAATACTGATCTAGGGATCTGAAATTGGGTTTCTCCAAAAGGACTAAGCCAAAAGATGGCTCGCTGGATAAGTTGTTCACGCGGCTGGTCGGGCATCGTCTCGAGGGGAATAGCAAAAAAAGCTGCGCGGGCATTGCTTGGAGAGTGCAAGGTGCCAACAAGATTAAGGTTTTCGTCCCAGAGTAAAGGAATCGTCTTTGAGCTTGGAGATATGCTGTCGCTCCAGTTCAAGAAGGGAAAAGACAAAGGTGATACTTGAGGAGGAAGCTTCAAGGGATTTTGGAGGACAGGGATTGCTTGGGTTGAAGTGACAGAGAGGGCAGAAATACCAACTCCTAATTTATCTCGCAAGAAGTTGCTTCCCTGACGGAGGTCGAGCAAGTCTTGACTGCTGATCAATAAGCCTCCACCTTGATCAAGGTACCGAGTGAGACGGCTTTCGTCTTCTGGCGAAAGGGTAAAGTACCAATCATACCCGGTTGTCCAGAGTACCACTGGGTACATCTGGAGAGTCTCTGTGAAGGGGCTCTGTTGGAAACCCTTGGTGACAAAAATATCATAAGGCAAAGTTAGATTGTCTAATGGATCGAGGAAGCGGGGGAGATAGTCATACCACACTTGATCATCGACAACGAGGAGAGGAGCTGGGGTTTTAGCACTCATTGTTAAGGTTTCTTGGACAGATGGATCGTTTTGGCTGGTGATTGTGAGGGTAAACAATGAATTTTGTTGGCGGAGTGCCGAAGGGGGAATTTGTACGGTGGCAGTGAGTATCGCTGTGGTACAGGAAGGCAAACTCAAGGTGGATAATTCATCGAAGGATTGCCCATTAGGGAGTTGAATTGAGGTTTGCCAAGTGGCACCTTGGACTTTGAGGCGATAAATGTCAGCTTGCGTGCCGCGGTTTACAATTCGGAAAGTTCCCGTGACGGTTTGGCCTGGTTGAGCAACCATTGTATTCTGACGAAATTCCGCAAACAGGGCATAATGCTCTTTTGGGGCTGTGAACCAATCGATGGCGCGTTGGAGAAGGATATTGCGCATTGATTCTGGGCCTGCGCCTTCTAGACCAAAGCCGAACCAAATTCCCTTAAAGGGAACGCAATATGTAGAATAAACCCCACCGTTTTCGTTCCCACTCCAAAACAGTCCAACTTTTGTGCGGAGTGTGTTGGATATCAAGACTGAATCGGGATGGAATTGCTGCTGAGCGCTATCAGGGGTGTTTAGACTGATTGTCAAGCCTGAAAACGGAGAGTTTTCCTTACCAAATAATGGTGTAAGTAAACCTTCGTCTTTAAATAAAACTCCCATTTGTTTTTGGAGGTAGTATTGAGGTGGGAAAAAGTTTGGTCCACCGGCATCGAGATAGGCTATATCTTCTCCGCTGAGCAAGAGTTTGCCACCAGCGCTCAGATAATCGGATAGCACAGTTCCCACGTCAATGAGACCTGGCGAGTCGCCAGGCGCAGACCAGATGACCAAATCATAGGAGCGGAGGGTGGTGGTCGATGGGCGGTCGTCAGGGATACCGTTTATTCCATAAGGACTTCGGATGGACAGTTTGTGGTAAGGATAGAGATTAGCATCGAGAGCGCGTTCATAATAACCAATTTGACTGCGGTAGTACCAAGGACCGCTATCAATCAGTAAAATATGTGGAGCTTGATCAAGAAATATGTCCTCGGAGTAGAGTTGTTCTGCTTGGATTGTGTAGGGAACGCGTTGAATTCGATGTCTTGTGGCACGCACCGTAACCTGCCAAGACCCTTCAGGTAAGCGGAGTTGAAAATCACCTGTGTTGGGATTGGATTGGACTGTGAGTGGCGTTCCTTCAACCGTTAGGGTTGCGGAAAGCGGAATTTGGGTGGAAACCTCTAACACTTTTCCGCGGACGACTCCCGAAGGGCGAGGGGTTAAGATAAATTCCACAGATGTTGTATTCAGATTTTGGATTAGGATAGTTGTTTTCGTTAAGGGTTGGTAATCGAAACGGGTAGCTGTGATGTCGTATAGTCCTGGCGGTAAATGGCATTCAAAGCTGCCATCGGCTTTGGCGCTGAGCGTAATGCTGGTCGGATTGGTGGGATGGCGATCTTTTATGGTTAGTGTAGCATAAGGGATCGGGAGGTTGGTTAGGGTTTCTTTGACGCTTCCGCGCAGGATGCCTTGTTGAGTTATTTGCAGGGCAGCAGCGTAGGCATTCACCAAGCCATATCCACTGGTGTTGTTGGGTATTGTTGTCGAAAGTGGTTCAGCGGTTTGGAGTAAAATCTGCTCAAGTTGGTCAACGGAAAGGTTTGGATTGGCTTCTAGGAGGAGGGCAGCGATACCGGCAACATGGGGAGCTGCCATTGAAGTACCGTCCAGCTTCGCATAGCCACCACCTGGGAAGGTAGATAGCACATTCACGCCAGGGGCACTAAGCTCCGGTTTCACCTCGCCCCAACTGCTCGGACCCCGCGAGGAAAAATGGGTCGGCAGTTTTGTTTCATCTACAGCGCCAACAGCCAGCGTCTCTGGATAACTAGCTGGGGCGCCAACCGTTTCTTTTTGTGGTCCATTGTTCCCTGCAGAAAAGACTGGCAGGATGCCGGCTGCACGTAAAGCCTGAACGTCTGCTCGAAAGCGTGGATCGCTGCCCACGTCTGTTCCCCAAGAGTTATTGACAATGTCTGGCGCAAGCGCTGGGTTTCCGGCGGGGGCTAGCATCCACTCAAATGCAGCATGGATCCATGACTCATACGTATAGCCCTGGTTGGTAAATGCTTTGACCGCAATCCACTTCGCACCGGGCGCAATTCCCGTTCGTCTCCCCAATCCATCATCGCCAACCATTGTGCCCATTGTGTGGGTGCCATGTCCTAAGCCATCACCGGGATAAAGATAGGGCTCTCCAGTTACAACATACCAATTGCCATTGTGTTGCGCCGGTCCATGCGGGTTATAACCCCGGTATTGCTTCATCAGAGCGGGATGAAAGCCATCAACCCCACTGTCAATATTTGCGACCACGATTCCATTACCGCGCAACCCTAAAAATTGTTCAATTTTATCTACTTCAACCAAGTCCAAATTGTAGAGAAATTCATCTGTAGCTTCAAGTTCCATCTCAACCGCAGGTGAAGTTTCCAGTTCGATTTTTTCATCGGGGCGAATAAATAAGACGTCGTTGCGAGTGGAGAGATCTTTGACAAACTCAGGATCGGCTTGCAACGAAATGATCGGACTGACCCAAAAGGCGTGTATTTCTCTGGCTTTTCCGCGCCGTTGCGCAGCATCGAGGGAAGCCATTAGGTTCCTTGCCTGAAGTGCAGTTTCCTCTTTGAGAACTGAGACAATTTGCGCGCGCTGCGCTTCTTTGGATTCATATGGCTGCTCTGCCAACAGGCTTAAGGATGTGTCATCCCGTTTCCATTCGATAATTAGGGGAACGAATTCGGCTTGTTGGGGGTTAGCTAGGAGGCGGATCAAGTCGGGATGTAGTTTCTTCCAATCGACTTCCTCTGAAGAGTAGGCTACGGGTTTGGGCTTTGCATATGATGGCTGCAACGTTATTGCTAAGAACAATAAGCTAACCGCTAAGGCAGAGAAAAGAAACGATGATAATAATAAAAAACTACGACGCAACGTTTACCTCACTTAATTAAGCTTAACGATTGTGACCCCTTCACCCCCTTCGCGCTCTTCTCCCGATTCAAAGGAAACAATGTGGGGGTGTTTGCGCAGGTGTTCTCGGATTGCTTGGCGAAGACGACCACTGCCCTTTCCGTGGATTAGACGCACAAAAGGCAAACCAGCGAACAACGCGGAGTCGAGGTAGCGGTCGATGGTTTCAATCGCTTCATCGGCACGCAGACCACGCAGGTCAAGTTCCCATGCGGGTGTTTCCTTCGCTGTTGGGAGACGAGTAGAGGGTAATTCTGCCCGATCAAGTGCAGAAGGCATTTCATCCTCCAAAATAATGTCATGTAGATCTGACTGCACCCGAAGGTTACCTGCTTGAACTTCAACCTGGTTATCGTTTATGCTCATCAGTGTTCCTTTGATTCCTAGGGAACGCAACTTGACTTTATCGCCAACTTTTAGTAGGCGAGATTCTTTTTGTACTTTTTTCTTTCGTAGTTGATCTTGTGCCTTCGCTTTGACTAGTTCTTGGAGATCGTCAATCTTGACTATCGCATCCTGAATGGATTCGGTAAATTGCTCGGTGCGTTTATAGTCTCGGCGCAATTGGCGCAATTCTTCTTTGAGTTCTGATATAAGTTGCTCCGCTTCTTGTTGGGTTGTTTCTAAAATTCTTAACCGTTCGTTTTCGATGTTCTCTAAGCGCTCGTAAAGCTCCTTGCGCAATTTTTCGGCTTCCTTGCGGTGAAGTTCGGCTTGTTGATAAGCTATACGGGCAAGGTCTCTATGCCGTTGGATTTCGTCCAATAAATCTTGACTTTCTAATTCGCTGGGAGTCATGTCTTGGCGAGCTTTCTGAATGATCTCCTCGGGCATTCCCAGCCTTTGAGCAATTGCGAGAGCATTAGAACGCCCCGGCAGACCGATTGAAAGGTGGTAAGTAGGTTGCAAGGTCTCGATATCAAACTCGACGCTGGCATTGATTGCACCGGGAGTGACATGGGCAAAGATTTTCAATTCTGGGTGGTGAGTGGTTACCAAGCAGGGGATTTTCATTTCGATCAAATAGGAAAGGATTGCCCTGGCTAAAGCGGACCCCTCTTGGGGATCGGTTCCAGCACCAAGTTCATCGAGTAATACAAGAGAGCGAGGGGTAGCATGTTTCAAGATATGAATGATATTCTTGATGTGACCTGAAAAAGTGGATAAGGATTGTTCGATGGATTGTTCATCACCAATATCTGCAAAAATGTTTTCGAATACGGAGAGCGTTGCGGACTTTACGGGAATGGGTAATCCAGCTTGTGCCATTAGAGTGAGTAAGCCCACTGTTTTGAGCGAAACGGTTTTACCACCCGTGTTCGGACCAGTAATCACCAGTGCAAAAGCCTCGTGCGTTAATTCTATGTCGATTGGAACGACCTTTTGCTGGTCTAATAAAGGGTGGCGGGCTTGGTTTAACTGAAGGATCGAATGAGATTGGTTGGTTTTTAATGTGTCTGAGTCTAAAGATATCACCTGTGGTTGGACGGCATCGATCTCGAGTGCATATTTTGCACAGGATAAGATCAGGTCGAACTGGGCTAATACGGATAAGCAGTTATCAATGGACGCCGCAGCATCAGCGATCATTTTGGTCAGCCGAAAGAGAATACGCCGTTCTTCATCCCTTTCTTCTAATTGAAGTTGACGGTTTTGGTTGTTGAGTTCGACAACATTGAGAGGCTCAACGAATAAGGTGGCCCCAGATGCGGATTGATCATGGACGATAGCTGGGATTCGCCCCTTGAAGTCTGTCCGGATGGGAATAACGTAGCGTCCTTCGCGTTGAGTGATTATTGGCTCTTGTAAGATTGGAACTATAGCTGGGTCGGAAATCATTTGCTGCAACTTTGCTATCAATCGCCCTCGAACGGTCTTAAGCTCTGAGCGGATAGCTGCTAGGACAGGAGAAGCACTGTCTAAGATTTCCCCATGGTCAGAGATTGCTAGTGAGATCGCATCGATTATGCCAGAGGGGAAGATCATACTCAGCACTAAATCGCTTAGCTTAGGGTACTCGAATTGCAGCCGATCAAAAGCTCTGAGAAGGGAGCGGGTGGCGATGAGGGTTTCTTTTACATCCAGAAGTTCCTGCGGGGTTGCAACACCTTCGCGTTTGGCGAGATCGATTGTCGAGCGGATATCGTGTGCGCCACCAATACCAGTCTGATTGAATTTGTTTAGATACTGCATTCCCTCTTGAATGAGGATTTGTCGGTGGAGAATTTCGTGCACATCTGTGAGCGGCGTCAGAGAAAGAGCTAGCTCAGCAGAGGGGCGAAAAGCTGTATAGCTTTCAATTTTGTGGAGGATTTTCGTAAAATCAAGCGTATTAAGCGTTTTTTCATCCATATTGATTGACCTTGTCTGTATAGCAGTTTACCATAGTAAAACCTCGAATGAGAAGATTGTGTAAAATAATTTTTGAAAGTGTGGTATATTGAAATTATTCATTTGTTTATTGCTCTTTGTTTAGTTTTTATTGGAGGATTATTTTATGACTCCCATAAATCAAAACGAAAAAGGACAAGGGTTGATAGAATATGGCATGATCATAATCTTGGTAGCGGTAATTGTGATTGTGGTGGTCTTTTTGCTTGGGCCTGCGATTGGGAATATGTACAGTCAGGTTACTTCGGGGATTTAAGCAAAAATATCCCTTGTCTAGCCTGTAAGCATAAGGTATAATTTCCAATAATTGGGCGCATAGCTCAGTTGGTCAGAGCGCACGGTTCACATCCGTGAGGTTCGGGGGTTCGAGACCCTCTGCGCCCATTTATTGTTTCACCGGAGATATTTGCAATTTATGGATTAAAACACTCATTGATACGGAGATTAAGCATCTGCCACGAAAGGTTCGGGGTGATTGATTTCAATAGCTATCTCAAAGAAAGGAAAATCAAGTAGAATATATCCATTATAAAACACGGGGATAGTTGCTTGGCGGCGTTGACACCCAAAACCATCACTCTGATTGCCACGCTTGGGACAGAACCTCAGGTAGTGACAGCAACGCTTGATTTGCTCTACAATCAAGGGGAGTCTATCCGATCGGTAGCGGTCGTCCATACGGTTGCACCGTCGAATCCGCCCATCCAAAACGCAGTTCAGACCTTGCAACAAGTCGCCCAAGGGGAAAGCTATCCTGCGCTGCGCTTTACTTTTCACCCAATTACTGGGCCAAATGGACAGCCTTACGAGGATGTAGAAAGTGAACCGGCCAGCCGCGCAGCTTTCACCTTGCTCTATCGCTTGGTGCGCCAGGCGAAGCTCAGCCGCGAGAAAGTGCACCTGTGCATCGCCGGCGGGCGCAAGGTGACCTCGATCTTCGGCATGGCGGTGGCGCAATTGCTCTTTGACGAAGAAGATTGCCTGTGGCACCTCTACTCCAGTGGAGAGTTTTTGGAAAGCAAGCGCTTGCATCCTCAGCCGGGCGATGAGGTGCACTTATTGCGCATCCCGGTGGCGTTATGGTCTTCGGTCTCCCCGATCTTGCTCGATATTGCCAAGGTGGACGATCCCTACCAAGCCTATGAGCGCCAACGCTCGAGCAAGTTGCACGAGGAATATCAACGGGCAAAAAGGTTTGTTGAGGGGGAACTGACGCACAGTGAGCGCCAAGCCGTAGCTTTGCTCGTGCAGGAGATGCTTAGTGACGAGGAGATCGCCCGACGTCTACACAAATCGAAACGCACGATTGAGCAACAGTTGCGCACGGCTTATCGCAAGGCA
This sequence comes from Anaerolineales bacterium, assembly GCA_026415275.1. Lineage (GTDB taxonomy): Bacteria > Chloroflexota > Anaerolineae > Anaerolineales > UBA4823 > NAK19. Next base: position 441 of record JAOAHK010000054.1, on the reverse strand, counting down.
AGGGATTACTATCAGGTTGGCGAAGTCGGTCGTGTGCATTTGATTGCTCTGCTGAAAATCTACTACACTCTTCGAGAGGAAAGGGGGTAAAAGATAGGGAAAAATCGTTTGGCCGAGACTAAAAGTCCGAAAATCTCGTGGGAGTGTCTCCCAAAATTAGGGGAAAATCCGCAAGACGGCGGAACAAAGTTGTGGAGAATCAGGTATAGCGAAGGGAGCGCTTCTCCTGAGCAAGAGAGGGGGCAGGGGGAGAGAAGCTTGGGAGAGCGCCCGATCGCCGGAAAGGAGGACAGATGATCCGAGAAGAGGTCTGGAAGGCCGCACTGGCAGGATTATTGCATGATATCGGCAAGTTCGCCCAACGGGCAGGGGAGGAGGTGAGTAGCGAGTGGCGAGAGGCGCAAACCAAAGCGGATTTTGGCTATCAACACGCCTTAAATA
>JAOAHK010000053.1 GCA_026415275.1 Anaerolineales bacterium | reverse complement strand
GCTCTTTGGCAATGGGCTGATGATCTATCTCAATATGCTGGCGGTCTTCAAACGGCATTATCATCATCTTTTGCTCTATACCTTCCTGAATCCAATTTATTGGATTTTACACTCAATCGCCTCCTATAAAGCCTTCTGGCAATTGTTCACCCGACCCTTCTACTGGGAGAAGACCATCCATGGCATCAGTCGAGAGCTCCAGACTTCTCGTACAACCACCTAAGGCTAGCAGTAAAACAGCGCTTGTTCTAGAGCAGGACTTAAGTCTCTGGCAACATTTGCTTTTTAGTTTGATCTTAGCCTTGCCATTTGTGGGCTTGAGCCTCCTTGCAGCGCAAACGGGCTTTCTCAGCAACCAACACGCTCACTTGGTCGCCAAAGTGCTCCAAGCAATGGAATACCGGCGCTTGGAGCTAATTGGCTTCACCTACCCTCCGCTGCCCTTTCTGCTCACCGCTTTATGGGTTCATCCGTTAACGCCTTCCTTGATCGCTTCGCTAGCTGCCGGGGGCACCGCTTGGTTGCTCTTGCGTCATTTGCTAAAAACCTCCTTATCTTCTTGGACAAAAGTGATACTCCTCAGCGCTTTAGCATTCACACCGGCGAGTTTATATATTGCTACTCAATCACTAACCGAGATGGCCACGCTCTTCCTTTTTCTGTTAGCTTGGCTTGCCTTCTTGCGCTTTACTCGATATGGGGAAACCTTGAGTGGCTTTATCTCTGGCTTAATCCTTGGTGTGGCATTTTACTTTAACGCTTACGCACTATTTTTCAGTCTCGTTTACGCTTTAGCATCTCCGCTCTTCTATGAGTGGCAACGCATCTCACCCGGTGAGAGGAAATGGCAAGCGGACTTAACCCTGGTCATTGTTGTGGGATTTCCCAGCCTCCTAGCGTTTTTGTCGTGGGCTTATCTGAACTGGATTTTCACCGGAGACGCGTGGCGATTCCTAACCGATCCAACCGCCCCTCTATATACGTTCTTCAGCCCAGCTCAGCTAAGCTCGTCCGGATTTTTCCATACTGCGGCGTACTCCCTGCAAGAAGTCCTGCGTGCCCCGCTTTATCCTGTCGGCGCTGTGATGGTAGCCATCTATGCGCCCAAGCGCTTGCTTGCCTACTTTGCTTCTTTCTTGATGATTATTGCGGTGCGCATGTTCGGATGGAACTACACCGAAGCAATGGCCATTGCAACTTACTCAGTGGTAGCGGTAGCAGGCATTCCCACGCGCACCAGCCGAGCTTGGGATAAGCTCCTGCTACCGATGGCTATTTTTCACCTGCTCCTCAATCTCAACTCTCCGTACCAGAGTAGCGAACTCAAGGTTTGGGAGCGAGTGATCCTCAACCAAGAAATGCAAGCACAGGATACCCTTGAAGTCAAAATTTCCCAATGGTTGTGCCAGCAGCCGCCGCAGTCCATCCTAACCGATGACCGCGCTGCCTATCGTCTGGTCGCGCGCTGCGACGATGCAAAGCCTTTTTTATTACCCGCCGAAGGAGAATTTTTGCTGGCTCTCCACGCGCCTGCCCAGTTCGTAAGTCGTATCCTCGTCCAGCGCGAAGGGAGCATTGCCCTCGATCAAGTCAGTCAACGTTATGCCACCGCACCTCCGCCCGGCTTTCGGGTCGAAGCAGTTTGGGATGGTTGGGTAGTGTATCGACGGGTGGAGTAAGAGGTCAAAGCAAGCCCCACCGCATTAAAGCTGACGGAGCGACACCCTGTCTTGCCGCTCCATCAGTCTAGATCGCTCCCCTTTCAGCACCCCAATGCGATCTGCGAAGAATCTAGATGGTCATGCCTGATACCCCGCTCTTTTTTAGCTGCATTTTAAGTTTATAGAAGAACTTCTTCTTTTTCATCGGATGTTCGTAGGATTTTTACTACGTATTTCTACGTAGAATAGTAGATGTTTTCATCATCATAGAGGCTGGCAATCCCTTTGCGCAAAGCGTAGAGCGTTGCTTGAGTGCGGTTGGCGAGATGAAGTTTGTCCAAAATGTTGCTGATATGGGTTGTTATTGTGCGCTCGGAGACGTGCAATTTCATTGCGATTTCCTGATTGCTGAGTCCGCGGGCAATCCACCTTAACACCTCAACTTCGCGCTCGGTTAGTTGTTCGCTGTCGTCTAAGGGTGTGCTGGTTTGGGTGACTTCACGCATCAGTCGCGAAGCTATCGTGGGATGTAAAAACGATTGCCCAGCGGCGACATCGCGAATCGCTTGTAAAAGTTCTTCGGGGGGAATGTCCTTAAGTACATAACCCGAAGCACCAGCCTTGATCGCTGGGAAAACTTTGTCATCCTCGGCAAAGGCGGTGAGCCCCAAAATCGGCGTTGATGGTTCGATGGCTTTGATGCGCTCAATGGCTTCAACACCGTTGATGGGCGACATAACCAAGTCCATCAAAACCACCCGGGGGCGATGCTGCTGCACAATCTGAATGGCTTGAAGACCATTTTCCGCCTCATAGACGGCTTGGATAGTGGCTTCGCTTAGCAGCAAGGTGCGCAAACCTTTGCGCACGATAGGATGGTCATCAACTATGAGAACGGTAAGGGGATCAGACATGGTTATACTCTTTGGTAATCAACAACTTTGTGCCTTTACCGGGGGTAGAGTCAATGGTCAAGCGCGCTTCGATCTGTCTGGCGCGGCCAAACATATTGCTCAAACCAGAATGGTGATTCTGTTGAATCACTCGATCGAAATCAAACCCAATTCCATCATCCACAATAGACAGTTGGAATTGTGTTGGTGTCGATTCGATCTTGACCAGGATGGAGGAGTGATGTGCATGCTGCAGCGCGTTGTTGAGCGCTTCTTGAGCAATACGATAAAAGTGTTCTTCGTCTTCGGGGGGTAAACGGAAGCCGCCATGCACCTCAAACGTGGTGTGGATTCCAGCTCGCTTTTCCACTGCGTCCAAGCGACGTTTTAGTGCGCCTTGTAAACCATCTTGCTCTAGCGCTGTAGGGCGCAATTCGTAGAGCAATAAGCGCAATTCAGCAAGCGCATTCTGAGCAACATCGTTAAGATCATCCATCCATTGAAGGATCTCTTCTGTTGTGGCGTGATGCAGGGAACGTTTATAGCCAGAGGTCAACAAAGTCATACTATACAGCGACTGAGTGAGAGCATCGTGTAAGTCGCGAGCCAGGCGTTGCCTTTCTTCTAGCTTGGCAATTTCTTCACCTTGTTCTCTCAACCGCGCACGCTCGATAGCAAGTCCAAGCTGATCAGAAATTGCCGTCAAAATCACTTGATCATTGAGCGAGAAAGTTTGTTCATGATTACTGAATAAGCTCAGCACTCCCAAAATTTCGCCTTTGTTGCGAATTGGCAGGCCTAAATAGGTAAATTTTGTCTCGGCAGCATGTGCGAGATTGTTTGTCTCCTGAGGGTATGTATTGAGGACGAGCATGTCGTTCTGACTGAACACTATTTCCCAAGGGGAACCCTCCGGCAAACTTGCTAGGTTCTCAAGTCTATCGAAGTTGAAGGCACTTTTATATAAATACATCGACAACCCTTTCTCCCCGGGGTTGTAAAGATGGATTGCTGCAAAATCTGCCTTGAGGATGGATAAGACACTCTCAAGGACTTGGTCGATGGAAGAGCGTAAATCTGTTGGAGCATTGAGAATTGAAGTGACTTCATAGAGGATGCTGAGCTCTCGAGTGCGGTCTAAAACCAGTCTCTCAAGGTGTTCTAGGGAGTTGGAGCGGTGCAGAGCAGCATCTCCAATTTCTTGTAAAAGGTAAAGCTTATGGTAATCATCGCTCGACAACCGAACTGGCTGGTTAAACCCCAAAAGCAAAACTCCTACAACAGATGTGGGCGTTCGGAATGGGATTGCCAAGCCGGCTATTGGTTCGGAATCGGGTGGGTCAGAGAATCCCTCGAAGAGCAGGTCATTAGCCAAGGAGAGCTGCGTGAAATAGAGCGGCTTTCCACCGTGCCAGTGGGGATTGGGCGGAATCGCTAACCATTGTGGAAGGTTTTGACCCCCTCCAATGTTTGCCACCAAGACGTACCGGTGCTCCTCGTTCAGATAGGTTGCACCTAGGTTCAAGTCAAGATCGTTTGCCAGCTTGTTTAGGATGGTGACCAACACATCTTTTTTACTGAGCACTTCTCTCAATTCAATCCCGATGCGCACCAAGTTTTCCAGTTCTTTGGTGCGCCTTTCATGAATTTTCATTAAACGAAAACGATCAATTGAAATCGAAGCCTGTTCAGCTATTGCCTGCACAAAGAGCAAGTCTTCCCTGGAGAGCGGCGGATGAGCTTTTGGGATGAGAATGATCAGCACACCTAGAAAGCGGTTTTGACGGACGATGTTGGCAATCACAGAGGCTGCCAATTGTTGACGATAGGGCAGTTGGTCAGCAGGGGTAGGAGGGCTTTGATCGAGATCAGCTACAAATACACGCGGGGCGGCAGTTGAGGCAAGATAAGCTAATGGCGCATAAGGAATAGCAAAGTTCTTGCGGATGTGCTCTTCAGATAACCCATAGGAGCCGGCAAAATCTAATGTCTCATTGCGCGAGTTGTACAGTCTGACAACAGCAGCGGGAGCATCGAGAGCAACACAAGCTTGGGTGCATAGGGTGTTCAAAGCGGAATGCAAATCTTCGGCAAGGCTGGCTCCGCTCGCTGCGTTTGCCAACGCTAGCGCAGTCCGCAAGTGGTGTTGAAAATCGGGTGAAGCGATGGATTCCGTCGATGTTTCACGCACTACTCTTAGGGTTTCCTCAAATGCTGTCTGGGTGGATAATAGATTAGTGTTTGATGCAACAATCTGCCCGGTGGCTTCAAGGGTGAAAAGCAGAAAATACTCCTGCATGGAGTCTTGAGCTGGAAAGGGAAAGATGTGTGTTAACGCATATTTTCCATGTCCCCGATCGACAAAGGAAAAAAACTTATGCTGCTCCAAAGCATTGAGAAGGATTCGCCAACGGTCTTTTACCTGAGGGAAGGGCATCATCTCAAACAGCGTTTTACCGATGATTTGGTCAGGAATACCCCCAAAGCGTCGGATGGCAGTGGGATTGGCATAGTGGATAATGCTTTGGCGGTCGACAATGACAATAATATCTTCTAGCGAATCCAAGAACTGTTTTATGAAACCCTCTACTTGAAGCGGATAGCCGGCGGGGATTTGTTTGACAAGCTGACGGATCAAATGGGCTTCGGGAAATAGAAAACGGTCATCCATAAGCTACCCGGATAGCTATGATTTTACCCTACTTTGGAAAGTTTTATTGCGAAATGATAATCTCGCCTTGGGGCAATTTGCCAAATGTCTCTGCCACCTTATCCAAGTTTGTATAAACCAAGTTTGAGTGTTTTAGATTAGCAAAATCTCTGTCCACTTCAGATCCATCCCGTCATTTTGTCGTTTCGGATGTAATCTCTCATGTGGTTTCCAAAGTGCTCTCCCATGTTATTTCACCCGAAGCAGTGTCATTTCGACCGATGAGAGAAATCTTCGACTCCTCCGTCACAAAGCTCCTTCGGAAGAACATGCGGGATGTTGCTACGTCCCGCCGCAGGAATAGAAAATAGCCCATTCTATCTCACCTCACATATCAATAATAAAATGTTCTCACCCTATTACAGAACCATTGCAGCCAAAACCGAATCAGAGTCTCCCATTCGACGCTATGAAACTCGAACTCATCTCGAATTAGACTTGGAAAGACCGCTTGCTCATATTGGGCTAGGACAGAACTCCAAGATTGCCCTTGCTCGACTTTGTATGTTTCTCGGAAATGAAGGTGTGCAAAAGAGCATTGCTTATGCTAAAATGAAGATAATTCAGACGGTTTACAGTGTGGTTTAACGATATAGGAGAGTTGGTTATGGATGAAAGGTTGGATGTTCGTCCTTCTCCATTGGCAGGCCGTTGGTATCCGGCAAACCCCCAAGTTCTAGCCCAACGAATCGACGAATATCTTGCTTTCGCTTCTCCGCCTAGGTTTGAGGGAGAGATTGTGGGAATAATTGCCCCTCACGCTGGGCACCAATATTCAGGCCCCGTAGCTGCTTACGCTTATTCGCTTTTACAAGGGAAATCCTTCGATCTTGTTGCTGTTCTTGCTCCGCAACATCGTCCCTATTTTGCAGCCTACGTGACCAGCGCTCACCAAGCCTATGAGACTCCTTTGGGGATCGTCCCTATCGATCAAGCGGCGCTGAAAGCATTGGAACAACAACTTATCAACGAGGTAGGTGAGTCGGTGAAGAGGGTGAGAGCAGACGAAGAGCATTCGTTGGAGATTCACCTCCCATTTCTTCAGAGAGTGTTGGGGTCGTTTCAGTTACTGCCCCTCATGATCGGCAGTGATCAACCCCAGAGTCTCAGGGTATTGGGAATTGCTTTAGCAGAGGTGCTGCAGGGTAAATCTGCGCTGATTGTGGCTAGCACCGATTTATCTCATTTCTATCCCCAACCCCTAGCGGAAAAACTCGATCGCGAAATGTTGCACCGCATGGAAAAGTTCGATCCGCTCTATTTCTTACAAGCTGAAATTGAAGGCAAGGGGTTTGCTTGTGGACGATCGGCAGTGGCAGCCGCAATGTGGGCAGCGAAAGAACTCGGTGCAGATCGCATTCAGGTTTTGCATTATGCCACATCGGGAGATGTTACGGGAGACTATCACGAAGTCGTAGGCTATGGCGCAGCGGTAATCTTGCGCAGCAACCCGAGCGTAAATTAGTCGTCGTGCTCTTTGCCAACCACCCGCAGGTGGTCAAGAACCTGTGGGAAGTTCCGTCCTCATCATTTGTCTTATTGGAGAGTCTGTTGTCTGATTTTTTTGAACTTCTGTTGGTTCTTTTCTTTATTTTGACCAATGCCTTCTTCGTTACCGCTGAATATGCACTAGTCACCGTGCGCAAAACTCGTTTGGAGGAACTCGACCACCAGGGGGTGAAAGCAGCACACTGGGCAAAACGGGCGACAAGTGACCCGGTGCGCATGATTGCCACTGTGCAATTGGGGGTCACGCTTTCGGGTTTGGCTCTGGGTTGGATTGGCGAGCCAGCTTTAGCCGATGTCTTTCTTCCCTTGTTTCGTCGACTCTCACCCTCGATTCATCTAGGTTTTGCAAGCAGTCTGGCAACCGGTTTTGCGTTTGGTTTGGTTACGTTCTTGCTAGTGGTGTTTGGCGAGTTAGTGCCCAAAGCAATTGCCTTACAATACCCGGAACGTGCAGCTCTAGCTCTGGCGGGTCCGTTGGTTTCCTTGCAAAAGATTTTCCAGCCCTTTGTGTGGATCTTAAATAGCTCGGCGAATTTTCTGCTCAGCCGCTTGGGAATCCGTTCGGGTGAACAAAAGACAAATGTCTTATCTGTCGAAGAATTGCGCATGATGGTCGCAGCCAGCACCGAACAGGGTGTCTTTCAAGAAGAGCAGGGGGAAATGCTGGAAGCAATTTTCGACCTTGGGCAACAACTTGTCCGTCAGGTGATGATCCCGCGCACTGAGATGGTGGCGGTAGAAGCTGAAACCACTCTGCCAGAAATTATTCAATTGACCAACCAAAGCGGTTATACCAAATTTCCGGTCTACGATGACAGTTTGGATCAGATTATAGGGATTGTTCATCTCAAAGATTTGCTCCCCGCTATCCTTTCTCCAGAACGTCAGAACTACACAGCGAGAATGCTGGCGAGAGAAGCTCTTTTTGTTCCAGAGACCCTCACCGTGCGGGATTTGATCAATCGTTTCCGCACTGCCCGCCAGCACATTGCAATTGTCATGGACGAGTTCGGTGGCACAGGTGGGCTCGTCACTTTGGAAGATTTGCTCGAAGAAATTGTTGGTGAAGTCAGTGATCCGTTTGACCACACTACCCCGCCCATTATCGTTCAAGCGGATGGATCGGTCTTGATCGATGGCATGACCCTGATTGAAGAAGTTAACGAACGTTTGGGATTGAGTTTATCTGATCCCAATTACGATACCATTGCCGGCTTTGTTTTGGGAAAGTTGGGCAGAATCCCCCAAGTGAACGACATTGTAGAATGCAATGGAGTCCGCATTCGCGTGGAGGCGATGGATGGCTTGCGCATCGCCCGTCTTGTTCTGGAGCGCATTTCCTAGATGCCGCGTTATTTTCAGGTTGCATTGAACCTGCCTCAGCTTACAGAGGTTTATGAATATCATCTTCCCGACCCACTAGAAACATGCGCGCTGGAGGTTGGGGCTTTAGTTTTGGTGCCGTTTGGTTCCCAACAGGTGCAAGGGGTTGTTTGGAGAGAAGTAGAATCTCCTTCGGTTGATGCTACTCGCCCTATCCAACAAATTTTAGAGAACCGAGCGATCCTCACCCCTTTCCTCTTGGAGCTAGCCCAACGTATGGCTGAAGAAACGCTGACCCCGCTGGGGGATTGGATTGGCTTCTTGCTCCCCGAAGGGTATAAACAACGCAGTGCTTGGCTCTATCGCTGGAAAGGCGAGACTGCAGCCGTAAATTGGACGCCCCTCCAAAAACAAATTGTTGCGGAACTTCAGGCGCATGGCGCACGGCTTGGATCACAACTCGATCGTCGTTTTGGACGGCACGATTGGCGTAAGGCGATCCAGCCTCTGGTGCGCAAGGGTATCATTGAAGTCGAGCCATTTTTGCTTTCTCCCAAGGTGGGTGTCAAGCGTGTTAAAGCAGTCTCGCTACTCCTTGACCCCGCTCAGTTCGACTCTTTCCTCGCTCGTTATGGGCAAAGATGGGGCAACACAAAAGAGCGGCGAAGAAAAGTGCTAGAGTTTTTAGCTCAGGAAGGCAAGGCGGTGGAGATCGCCTGGGTATACGCCGAGTGCGGTGCAAACGCCTCTGATCTTAAGCAATTGGCTGCTTTGGGGGCTATTCGTCTAGAAGAAAGCATGCAATGGCGCGATCCCCTGGCGTCTAAAGCGGTGATTACCTATCCCCCCTTTGAGCTAACTGCCGAGCAAGTTGCAGCCTGGCAAGTGATTTCATCTGCTCTGCATCAAACGTGGCAAGGTGAAACCTCAAGGCCCATTTTGCTGCAAGGGGTCACCGGTTCGGGTAAGACCGAGCTATACCTGCGCGCAGTAGAAGAGACTCTCAAGGCGGGAAAGCAGGCAATCGTCTTGGTGCCCGAAATCTCGTTGACCCCACAGACCATTGAGCGTTTCTCAGCCCGTTTTCTCGGCAAAGTTGGCATCTATCACTCTCGCTTGTCACCGGGGGAGCGCTTCGATATGTGGCAACGTTGTCGGACAGGGCAACTCTCCGTGATGGTGGGGGCGCGCAGCGCTTTGTTTATGCCCTTCACCGAACCAGGCTTAGTGGTCATTGATGAATGTCATGATGCTTCTTATTATCAGGAGACCCAACCAAACTATCACACAATTCAGGCTGCAATCGCCTACATGCAAGTTGCCAAGGGAGTCTGCCTTTGCGGATCGGCCACACCAACCATTGAGCAATATTTTTGGGCCTGCCAAGGGGCTTGGCAGGGGATAACCCTTTCCCAACGAATTCTTCCTCCAGCGAAAGCCTCTACCCAAAGCGACTCAAAAAAAGATTTTTCACAGCTTCCAGAGAGCCAGAAATTGGATGAGCGCGGGCTTTCCAGTGTGAAGATTGTCGATATGCGAGCAGAGCTAAAGCAAGGTAACCGCTCGATCTTTAGCCGGTTGCTCTCTGAAAAGCTGCAGCAGGTGTTAGCCTGCAGACAACAAGCCATTCTGTTTCTCAATCGGCGTGGGTTGGCTACCTACGTGTTTTGCCGCAATTGTGGCTATGTAGTTAAATGCCCGCGTTGTCACCTTCCCTTAACGGTTCATGGCGGCGAACTGACAGCCAAATGGCAACCTATGCTGTGTCATCGCTGCGGCTATCGTCGAAGGAGCCCCCAACGCTGTCCAGAGTGCGATAGTCCACACATCCGCCAAATGGGCATTCTGTCTCTTATACACAT
>JAOAHK010000052.1 GCA_026415275.1 Anaerolineales bacterium | reverse complement strand
ACTATATGCTGGTGAATTGGTTGAAGACGCTCCGTTGGAGCACCTTTTCTCCCAACCCTTGCATCCATATACGTATGGCTTACTCAAAAGCGTGCCCAAGCTAGGGCAGAATAAGAAACAGCAAGCCCTGAGCGCCATCCCCGGGCAGATTCCCGCTTTATCTCAGCGCGGTCAAGGTTGTATCTTTCAATCCAGGTGCCCAATTGCTATGGAACTCTGCTCCGAACGTCCGCCGTTAGAAAGAATCATCAATGAACAGCGCTCCACGCGTTGCTACCGTTGGCAAGAAATCGCTCACGGCGAAATTGCGTTAGAAGAACTTTTTGAAGCAAAAGGCGAAGCGATGAGCATGGTTCTGCCCATCCCCGAAAAAGGGGTAGCCGCTGCTTTAGATGCGCAAGGGATTGTGGTGGAGTTCGAGAGTCAGCGTTCTTTCTTCGAATCCTTGACGCGCCGTTCTTCGCGCAAGGTCAAGGCGGTCAAAGATGTCAGCATTCAGATTCAACCCGGCGATACGCTGGGCTTAGTGGGCGAGAGCGGCAGCGGTAAGACCAGCCTGGCGCGTGCCATTAGCGGTTTAAACGAACCTGAAGCTGGTTCGATCCGCATCTATGGCTTGCCCGCTTCGCCAAAACTCTCTCGACGCAACCGAGAAGTACTGCGTCGCCTTCAGATGGTATTCCAGAATCCCGAAGAAGCGCTGAATCCCTTTATGACCATTGGCGAATCGCTGCGGCGGCAGTTGTTTGTCCTGCAGGGCATTCGCGGCGAAGAAGCGCAACGCAAAGCGGAGGAGATGGTCCGCGCCGTGCAACTGCCGGTGGATGTCCTCAACCGCCGCCCAAACCAGCTCAGCGGTGGTGAGAAGCAGCGCATTGCCATCGCCCGGGCATTCATCACAAACCCTGATATCGTCATTGCTGATGAACCCGTCTCATCATTGGATGTCTCCGTTCAAGCGGCCATTCTCAACTTGATCAACCGCTTACAGGGGTCTTTCCATAATGGTTTGCTGTTTATCTCGCACGATCTAGCGGTTGTGGGATACCTAGCCGATCAGATTGCGGTAATTTACTTAGGCGCGCTGATGCAACTTTGCCGCGCTGCTGATCTGTTTCAACCGCCCTACCATCCGTATACCGAAGCCTTGCTCTCTGCTGTGCCTTCGGTAGAGCTTGGGCGCAAAGCCGAAACGATACGGCTAGAGGGAGATTTGCCCAGCCCCAGTGAACAAATTGTGGGTTGCCCCTTCCATTCTCGCTGTCCGCGCAAGATTGGGGAAATTTGTGAACAGCAAGCTCCACCTTGGCGGATTGACGAAAGCACCCAAAAGCGCATTTACTGCCACTACACGCTGGAAGAATTGAACCAGCTTCAATCTCGCGTTCAATACTCAGGACTATAAGCCCAATGTTGAAATATTTGCTGCGTCGCTTTGGTTTCCTGATCCTGACCTTGCTCATTACCTCTATGGTGGTTTTTGTGGTAACTCAGTTGTTGCCGGGGGATGTAGCTAGGGTGATCCTTGGCCGCGAGGCGGGTGAAGCTGCCTTGCAAGCTTTGCGCGAAGAGCTCGGACTCAACGACCCATTGCCGGTGCAATATACGCGTTGGTTGACGAATTTCGTCAAAGGGGATTGGGGAAAATCCTACAGCACCAAATCTGAAATTCGCCCGCTGGTCGTTGGGCGTCTGCGCAACTCCCTGATGTTGGCGGGGGTCATTTTAGTGATTTCAGTGCCGCTGGCAATCTTCTTGGGGGTCATTGCCGGGTTGAATGAGAACAAATTTATCGATAACGTAATCAGCATTGCTTCGCTGGCTGTTGTGGGTTTACCCGAATTTGTCACCGGCTTGGTTCTCATTCAAATCTTTGCCTTTCGCTTGAAGTTGTTCCCTGCAAATTCTTCGATTCGTCCAACTACCTCTTTTGTCGAAGCGTTGCCGATGTTGATCCTGCCTGCGCTGACCGCCACCCTTGTTTTACTAGCGTACATCGCCCGCCTGACGCGCGCTGGGGTGATCGAGGAACTAAAGCAACAATACGTGCGCACCGCAGACCTGAAAGGCTTGCCCTATCGGACGGTAATCTATAAGCATGTGCTGCGCAACGCCCTCATCCCCACGATTACCGTTGTGGCAATCAGCATGGGGTGGCTAATTAGCGGGTTGATCGTGATCGAGAATGTCTTCAATTATCCTGGACTGGGGCGTTTGATGGTCTTCGCCATCGACCGCCGTGATTTGCCGCTGTTGCAGGCAGTGACGATGGTAGCGGTATTGGGGTTTGCGTTATCCAATCTGATCGCCGATATTTTGTACGCTATCCTCGATCCACGCATTCGGTTGGGTTAAAAATCCCTATATAACTTGGATACCTGCAGATACACGTGCTAGGCATTCGTTCTATACCTCCTTTGCCCTGCGGGTACCTAAGGGGTACAGTTCTTAGGGGAATAGCGCGGGCATCCTCCCCTGTTATGAAAAATTTGTCAATGAATGCAGGATGAATTAGCGAATGAAGAAAGCAGTTGGCTACCAATCTATACCCCTTTTTGCTAGTAAGACTCGAGGAGAACCTTTTAGATATCGAGGGCATCCTCTCCAATGGATTTTGCTATCTGTGCTCTCTATGTAAACCTGCAGCTCCCTAGTGAACTAGAACGTCTGCTCTTCGTTTTTTAGAAACACCCAGCGAGGGAAAGACGCAGCAAGTAAGACGATCATCCCAGCGAATAAAATCCAATTGGCAATCTCATCGGGGAAAAAGGCTAGCGCCCGGTTGATTGAGCCCGGAAGTTCTGCAGGTAAAAGCCATTTCAAACCGCGCAGGACTAGGCGATGCCATAGGGACAAATATAAGGCAATCCCAGTTATTTGTGCTGTTCTTTGAATTGAAGCTGGTTTTGCCTGCCACCAGTGGGTTAATTGGGGGATAGTGAGCAACAAGAACATGAGCCGATAGTCAAAATTGTTTCCTAAGAAGAATGTGCCCACATAGATTGCGCTGCCTGCCCGAAAGGCATCCAGAAAGCTTGCTTTCCGGCAACTATGAGAGAGATCAAACCGGCTGCCAAACCATGCGCCAACAATGGTCAAAATTGCTGCGGTGAGGCTGGTCAGCGTCAATGAGGCAGGAGCATAGTTAGCGAAGGGTGATCGCTCTAACCGTTGAGGAAGCACATTAATACCGTAGGAAAGATTATAAGATTTCTGAGTTGCGGAAAATATCAGGGACATTTCTCTGAAATTTGCCGAGAAATAAAGCCCAGAAATTCCCAAAATTAGGGCAGTGAGTAACAGAAAGGTTCTTTTCTTTACGCGCAAAAGGACAGAGATACAGAATATAGGAAAGAGTTTTAGCAGAACAGCCGTTTGAATAACGATCGCCGTCCAAAGAGCAGATTTTTCGATGACCCAGATTGCAAAAGCTATCAAAAAGAAGATCAACAAATCGGCGTTTGCCCGCTCAATGCCCAACAAGACAGCAGGTGAGAGCACGCCAGCCATCAAAAGACCTGTTTCAGCCCAAGAAAGCTCAGAAAACGGCAGGCAAAGGCCAATCAAAAACAATCCAATGAACAAAAGACCAATCAGGGTTGTATGCTCGGGTTTGATTCCGATAAGTGGTAGGATCTTCCAAATCGGTGGATAGTTAAAGGGACGCTGCCAGGGGTCGCCCGGATTGTGGAGCATGGGATCATATCCTTGCGCTATTGTGACGGAAAGTCCGGTGACAATGCGCAGATCAGCAAAATGGGGTGTCATGGTGGGAATGTTCCACAATTGCCATGTCTCTTCATACCCGTAACGGAGGAAGAGGTATGCAAAGAATGCTAGACTACAAAGGATAGCAACGATTAGATGTGATCTGGAGCGCATTGTTCCCTATCGGATTGAAAATCGTCAGGGTGATCTTCTTATAATTTTCTTTATTACTCTCTCATAGCACAGTATGCCACCTGCGGATGGGTGATAAACTCGACTTTTTTCATAAAGTTTACCTGACCTTAACAAAAATCTAAAAAGATTGTAATCTAAAATTCGCCAACTCTTCCGTATAATTTTGAGAGAATGGTCGGTCGGCGCATCTATTTGGTTCATTTATCGCTGGTAATTTTAGTGAGTTTTATCGTGGGGATATACTTTTTTTGTTCGCCACCGAGGTTTGCACATGCCCAATCCCAAGAAAACATAAATTTTGTCGCTGACCCTTTACCCAACGGGGGGGTGTTTATCTTGGGAGACCCAATTCGACTCTATTCTTCCTCCAACCCTAGCTCCGTGCGCTATCGTTTGACCGATGCATACGGCGACGCCGATTGGACGGTTAATGGTGCTGTATATGAGGGGGAAGGATTCGTTGTGCCAGCTCAACCGAGTGGCTCATGGCTACTTTTGCCCACTGATGCCCTAACCCGCTATGGTCTTTATCGCTTGGATATAACGACCAATCTCGGTGAGGTGTCTGACCTGAGAATAGGCTTAGTGGATCCGATCCTGCATTTGAGTGAGCACAACGCCTCACCGCTGGGCTTTATCATTGCCATCGATTCATATCCCGATTTTGCAGCCCAGCTCGGTTTACTGGGAATTAAATGGGTGCATTTTGACATTCCCGTTGACAGCGCCTCAAGCGTCCTTTATGCGCTTGACCCTGAGGTGAAGAATTTTGTCGATCGCGCTTTGGCAAATGACGTAACCCCGATCCTTAAGCTCATTGGTGGCGCGCCCGCGGGTTGGAATAATCTCAATAGCGCGTTCTATCAAAATTTGCGCAGTGTGGCGCAGACCTACAATGGTAAGGTACGCTATTGGATTGTGGGCAATGAGATCGACGGGTGTGGCTGGTGGCAACCGTGTGATGCCGATGTGTACGTCACGTTCTTACGCAATGTCACTCAGGTGGTGCGCGGGGTTGATCCGCAGGCAAAGATTTTGGCGGCCGACCTGTATCAAGGCGACTCGCAAGTGCTGCGCCAAATGCTCGCCGCACAACAGGCGGATCCATCGTTTCGTTTATTCGATGTCCTCTCGGTTCATTACTTAGAAGAAGGTGATGGGGACAATCTTTCTCCCGATGGCTGTTGTGGCAGCATCCATACCTATCGTCGTGTGATGGGAGAGTATGGAGTGTCCAAACCAATCTGGAACACCGAGGCACTCTCACCTCTGGTGGGTGGGTTGCATTGGCAGCCAAATGAAACCAGTTATTTCCGCGGCGGGGATGTTGTGCCCTTTCTTTCTCCCGCAAAAACGATTGTGGGTAATCAGGCAGTTGGCGCTCAAAAAGTGTTCTTTTTCAGTTATAACTACGATCAGACCCTTTTAGAGGGCGAAGGAGGGCTAAAGCGCAGGCTCACAGAACGAGCCTTAGCCGTGCGGGCTTTTGCCGATCAGTTACAAACCGCAACCTATCTCAGTCCACTTAATGGTGAACCTTCTTACATCGAAGGGCATTGGTATCAGAATGGCTTAGAAAAAATATTGGTCATCTGGAGCAACGAATCCAATCGCGAGGCTGAAGCAACCTTGCAGATTGGCGAGAGCTCGGTTTGGCTTTTTGATCCTTTGGGCAATGGCTATCCTCTGCAAGCAAAGGATGGCAAAGTGAAATTTCGCGTTTCCTATGAGCCGCAATTTGTGCGCGGTTTTACAAATTACCCAAATATCTCATTTGGGGATAATCAAAGCGATGCCCCTTACTTTGTGACCAAACCAATCCAGAGCGCCGTAGTCGGTCGCCGCTATACATATATGGCTCAAGCATACGATTCAGATCCAACCGGGCAGCCCAACGCGTTGATTCCCTTGACCTATAGTCTTTTGCAGAGGCCGAGTGGGATGACTATCGATGACCGCAGTGGGCGCCTAACTTGGCAACCAAACACGCCGGGAAAATACCCGGTTACGGTGCAAGCCAGAGACTCTCAAGGGAGAACTGCTACTCAGACCTTTGAGATCAATGTCGTAGCTGCCAACCAAAATGTCCCACCTCAAATTCTTTCCTCGCCGCGCACAAACTACGGGGCTTTTGGCATCCCTTATGGATATAACGTCAACGCCTGGGATGCCAATGGGGATGAGATCACCTATTCCTTATCCCAGAGCCCTTATTGGCTGCAAATTGACTCAAAAACAGGCTTCGTCAAGGGTACCCCGCTTCAAGGCGGTACGTTTCCTGTAACCATTCAAGCGCGGGATAACAAAGGAGGAGTTACAGAGCAATTCTTTGAGTTGCAGATCTTCTCCTCCTTACAGCTTGATTATCAACTCTATCTGCCGTTGTGTGCAAAGCGTTGAGTCTTTCAGGGCATTGAACTTCCCGCAGGTTCTAAGGAACCTGCGGGAGGATGAAAATCTGCTACTTTTTGACTGGGATCCAACCAAATTCCTCAATTGCCTTTTCACCTTCATAGCTTAGGACGAATTCAATGAACACTTGCGCAATGGGTTGGGATAGCGGACCAGTGAGCAAAGAAAGCGGTCGGTACAGCCGATAGCGGCCGGCTTTGATGGTTTCGGGAGAAGCTACTACCCCATCGATCTCCAGTACCTTTAGGTGGGACTCCAAGTTTCCAAAGCCAACGTAGCCGATTGCCCCTTTCATTTGGGCAACCGTAGCAGCCACATCGCCAGCGGTGATTACGGTGACCAACTTAGGCGCAGAGGCTTCTTGTTTTTCTAAGACGATTTCATCGAAAGCTCCCCGCGTTCCAGAAGAGATCTCTCTCTGGACAGGAATGATTTCCAAATCCTCGCCGCCAAGCTCTTTCCAATTGGTGATTTTACCAAAATAGATATCCTGCAATTGTTGTAAGGAAAGCGCGTTGACCGGATTTTCTCTGTTCACAATAATGGCAAGAGCGTCCAGACCAACGGTGTAGACGTTGACCCCTTTGGCTTCTTCCTCGGTCAATGCACGCGAAGCCATGCCAATATCGGCAGTTCCTTCATGCACTGCCCGAATGCCAACCACCGATCCGCCAGCAGCAACTTCCATTTGAACTAGAGGGTGTTTTTGCATAAAGACCTCACTCAGTTTGCCAACCAAGGGTTGCATGGTGGTTGAACCAGCTACGGTGATTCTGCCAGCGAGTGGGGTTGGGGTAGGTTCTGTGGGAGTAGTACGCATGGTTTGACAAGAAGCGAAAACAAGGCTCAGCCCGATAAGCAAGATCAAAATCTTTTTGTTTGACATCGACTTCCTCCTAACTCCTAACGATATGTTTGTGCTGAAACTTTTCCAACTTGATTCGTTAAGATTTTTGGTAATACTTCTCTATGAGTCGTGATTGATGAGTTTCAATCCAGACAAGGAATTTTTCGACAATGGTTGGGTCGAAGTCTGTGCCTGATCTAGAGCGAATATGCTCAATGGCATCTTCATATCCCCAAGCCTCCCGGTAAGGCCTTTCGGTAATCAACGCATCGAAGACATCAATCACACTAAAAATGCGTGCCTTAAGAGGGATATCTGCCCCCTTCAAACCTTGCGGGTAGCCTGAGCCATCCCATTTTTCGTGATGGCAGTAGATGACTTCTAACGAATCTTTGAGATATTCGATTGGACGCAACATGACATAGCCATACAGAGGATGTTGTTTGATGGTCAGCCATTCTTCATCGGTCAAAGGTGTTTTCTTGTTGAGGATGCGGTCAGAGATCACCATTTTCCCAACGTCATGGAGCAAAGCGCCGCGTTTCAGGGCAACAATTTCTTCCTCAGACAGACCTAAGTATCGAGCAAATTCTTGGGCTAATTCCGCTACGCGGCTGGTATGGCGTTCTGTGCCATGGTCGCGCAAGTCTAAGGCATTTGCCCAGCTTTGCAGGGTGGCTTCGTAAGATTCAATGACGTCTTGATTTGCTCTCTCTAGATCGCGAATTAACTCGGAGTAGACATGGTGTAACTCCTGTTCCATGCGGGCAAAAGACTCGACCAACTGTCCGATTTCATCACCCTTGCCAATGCGCAAAAGGCTGTGGTTGGAATTAAGGTATTTGCGTGGTTGATAGGGTTGAGAGAAATCCGCAGTGGCAAGTTCCTGAGCGGCGTGAGAGAGTTTACGCAGCGGCTGAACAATGGTAACCACGATAAACAGAGATAAGATAAAAATAATCAAGGAGATTAACAAAACACCGGATATGACAACATTTTGTGCCTTTTCATAAATCTGATAATAGGTGTCGATGTTTCGCGAGAGGATAACCGTCAGGTTTGAACTACCTACAGGTAATTGAAAATCCATGAAGAAGTGATTATTTGCAGCGGGGATAGCGCTTTCAGGGAGGGATGGATGTTGGATATAAATCTTATCCCTGAGTTTGAGTTGTTTCATTAGGCGTTCTAATTCGGTCAAAAGGTCGATGCCAACAATAACAATTCCTCCAGTGGGTGTCTCAGTGCGCACGAGGTAAATCAATCTGCCTTCGATGACGAATAAATCAGCTTGATTTGGAGCAACCCGATCGGCAAGGGTTGAGACGCGATATAGATTGGCATGAAGGATGTTTGTTCTTGAGATTTGATTCTGGTCGAAGATTTGCAAAACATCTAGGTCGAAGCGATTGCGAAGATCGATGGCACGGCTATCCATCCTCAGCAGGGAGTCTCGCCCCCCTGCCAAAGCAGTGAGAATTTCTTGATCATTGGCAATCGTGTCCGCTGCCCTTTTGACCTGCTGAAGACGATTGGAGAGGAGTAGCCTGAGGTTGTCAACATCCGTCTTAACTTCCTCGCTGATCAGAGTATCTATGGTGGTGAAAATACTGACTCTTAGATAGGCGCCAAGCAAGAGCGTTGAAATCAGCATGAAGATTAATACGGGTACAGCTACCTTAAAAAGCAAAGAGTCGGTGATGGAAAACGGCTTGGATGAAGTTGGCATTTGCAACCCAATAATACAATAATAATTGCAAAATATTCTATTGATGAGATATGGTTAGCTATTGCATTTTATCGTATGTTCTTAAACTCCTTGTTAAGGCGATGTTATCGTTTATTTTCTTATGGGCAGGGAATAACTAAGGATAGATTAAGCGGTAACAGGTCATTGGTGTAGTCAGGTGGGATTAAAAATAACGGCTGGGCACAAAATTGCAATCTCCTCCCCTGACATAAAAATCCTATTGAAGAAGTTGGACTGAATAATTGATAGGAGGGAGTAATAATCCCACATTGCCCTGTAAATTGTCTCGATTAGCTAGTTGTTATATCTGCTTCATCTGTGGATGATGTTGATAGCTAAAGGGTTGCGCCGACAAGGATGCTTGCTCCTATGGTATGATTAAAAACATGAGAATCAAAGTGGCTTTAGCACAAATCAACACCACGTTGGGAGGTGTCTCCCAAAATCTAAAAAAACATCTCTCTTTGATCGAGGAGGCGAAACAACAAGGCGCCGACTTGGTCATTTTCCCCGAACTTTCGCTCACGGGTTATGTCTTGCAGGATTTAGTTTCTACCGTTGCCCTTTCCCCTCAAAAGAATGATCCTGTCTTTGGTCAACTATTGGAAGCCAGCCAAGCGATTGATCTGACGGTTGGATTTGTCGAGGAGGACAACCGGCGCCGCTTTTTTATCGCCGCGGCTTATCTTTCGCGTGGTGAGGTGCTCCACGTTCATCATAAACTCTATCTGCCGACCTACGGGTTGTTCGATGAGGGGCGTTTCTTTGCTTGGGGTGACTCGATTTCTGCCTTTGATACCCGCTTTGGAAGGGTGGGCATGTTGATCTGCGAGGATTTCTGGCATGCTTCACCCCCTTATTTGCTCTGGTTAGATGGTGCAGACATTTTTCTGTTTATGTCCGCCTCGCCTGGGCGGGGGTTGAGCGCTGCACCAAAGTTGGAATCAGCACGCTGGGTTGAGCAACTGGTGCAGGCGTATGCCAATCTTTTCACAGCGTTTGTTGCCCATGCCAACCGAGTGGGTTATGAAGATGGTTTGCACTTTTGGGG
>JAOAHK010000051.1 GCA_026415275.1 Anaerolineales bacterium | reverse complement strand
CGTTAACACCCCCCATCCCATCTCCGAAGCCTTCCGCGCCGGATTGCTTGCCTACCAAAAAGGCGCTTGGGAGACAGCCATCTCCTTCTTTTCACAAGCTCGCCAAATCGAACCCCAAGCTGCCGACATCCCCTACTATATGGGAGAAACCTTCCGCCAAATGGGAGACCACCGCCAAGCGCTGGAAGCCTACAGGCAAGCTCTTCAAATCGATCCCCGCTTTGCCCCCGCCTTGTTAGGGCGGGCACGCTCAAACTTAGCCCTAAACCCCAGAAGCGATGTNCTGCCAGACCTTAACCAAACCCTGCAAATTGACCCCAACCTGGCAGAAGCCTATTTAGAACGGGCAAACGTTTATCTCAAGCAAGGTGAATTTCAGAAAGCCCAACAGGATGTCGAGAAAGCGGATGATCTTTTGCCCTCTTCCCCGTTGCCTCCTTTGATGCGAGCGAGAATCTTACTTCAACAAGATCTAATTGAACAAGCTTACCAAGAAGCACAGATTGCCTACGAGCGAGACCGCACACTCTTAGATGCCTACCGTTTGCTAGGTGAGCTTGCCCTGTTGAATGGTAAACTAGAGCAATCCGAGGAGGTTCTGGGCATCTATTTGGACCACGAGAAGAAAGATAGCGACGCTTATGTGTTGTATGGCAGAGCCCTAGTTGGTTTGGCTACCCAAGAATACCTCATCACTGCCCTGCTCGTTGATCTTCCAATCCCCAAGAGGGCGCAAGAAGCCTTGCAAGCCTTGGATCGCGCCCTTGAGTTAAGGAAAGACGACGCTTGGGCACATCTGATCCGCGGTTGCCTCTATCTCGAACTGGGTGAGGGACAGAAGGCAGTCAACGACTTCAGCGCGGCGCAATCTGCCCTGTTCCAAACCGCCAATGCCCAACGCTCTCCCCTCTGGTTCGCCTATCATTTAGCGTTGAGTCGCGCTTTCCTTCAAGCCGGACGTTTGGAAGCAGCAGAAAAGCAATTCAATTACGCTGCCGAGTTTGCCAAGAGCAATCGTGAAAAAGCTGCGCTGTTTTACTGGCGTGGACAGGCTTATCGCGCTTTGGAGCAAAAGTCCTTCGTTCAACGCGACTGGTCAGCCCTGCTCCAACTGCCTGTTCAAGATGTGCCAACCGAGTGGCGGCGCACGGCGCAGAGCTTTTTGGCGACAGCGACCCCCACCTCTTCCCCGCCGCGCACATCTCCCACGCCGCAACGCACGCCTTCACCAACCCCTGCCAAAACCGCTACCCCCTAAGGCAAATTGGATGGAGAGCCGTTCCCCTTTCGAAAAGTCTGCCGGCATAGCCTCTGAGCCCGAAAAAACCGAGCAAGCGCAAAGCGCTGCAGACGGGACACCCGCCCTCCGGCGCTCTCTGCTAGCTGCGTTTTTGATCCTCATGCTTTTTATCTTTTTGCTCTCTCAGCGCCCAGATCGCTATTGGCTGAGCGCCATGGCGTTGCTCTTTGTTCTGCTAACTGAGACAACTCTAAGTTTGCGCGATCTGCGGCAGAAAGC
Source organism: Anaerolineales bacterium (assembly GCA_026415275.1). Taxonomy (GTDB): domain Bacteria; phylum Chloroflexota; class Anaerolineae; order Anaerolineales; family UBA4823; genus NAK19. The sequence continues at coordinate 8,640 of JAOAHK010000051.1, read as the reverse complement.
GCACCAGCAAGACCAACAATTATCCACCTTAAGCGCCATCAGTCAAGCAATGCAAAATGCCGCTCAGCTCGATGAAATCTTGATCGCCATCCAGCAACGCGTGCGTCAACAGCTTGGGGTGGATAATTTTTATGTGGCTCTCTACGACGAACCTAACAACCAGATTTGGTACCCAATCGCAGTTAAGAGCGGACAAATTGTCTATTGGACAGTGCGTCCCTTGGCAAACCGTTTGACTGACCGCGTCATTCTTGAGCGACGCGCCATCCTGTTGCCCGAGCAGGCTCATCAAGAACTCAAGCGGATTGGTCTGCCCTTGGGCGAAGAACCACTTTCAGCTTGGATGGGTGTGCCGCTGTTAATGGGCAATCGTGTCTTAGGCTGTCTGGCAGTTTTCTCGTACTCTCCCTTCACCTCTTTTACTCACGAAGACCTTGAATTTCTGCAAACCTTGGCCGGGCAGGTTGCGGTGGCAGTGCAAAACCGCTTGTTGAGCGAACAAATCCAACAAAGTGAACAACGCATCCAAAAGATGGCATTGCAAAGCCACCAGCGCGAACTGATGACCGAAACGTTAGTACACGACCTGCGCTCGCCAATTGGAACGGTGCTGAGCGCCTTGGAAGTAATAGCAGCAACGGTGGAGAAAGAAGAATCACCGCCGAAGGACATCCTTCGGCGCGCCGTGGAAATCGCTCAACAAGGAACGAACCGCTTGCTCAAGCTGACCGACCGCGTGCTGGAAATTACCCGCATGGAAGAAAGCGGCGTTGAACTCGACAAGCAGGCGATTAATGTCTCCGAATGGATGCTGGCGATTTTTCAAGAGTATCAACCGCGCTGTGCTGCCGAACAACTTGCCTTTCACCTTCATCTCGAGTCCAATCTGCCCATCTTGGTTGGCGATGAAGAGAAGCTGACGCGCGTCTTACACAATCTGCTGGACAATGCGCTGAATTTCACGCCGCGCAGCGGGGAGATCCGACTGAGGGCTTTTGCGCCGCAAGCCGATCAATTGATCGTGCAAGTGGACGATAGCGGTCCAGGCATTCCCCCTGCCGAACGCGAAAAGGTCTTTGAACGCTTTTATCAGGTTGCGGGGCAGGTCGCTAAGCAACGTGGTTCTGGGTTGGGTTTGACGTTTTGCAAGCTGGTTGTGCAGGCGCACGGCGGCGACATTTGGGCAGAAAGCTCGCCTGAAGGCGGTTGTCGGATGGTGATTCAGTTACCCGTTCAACCGCTGGCTACCACCTCAACCCTGCCCGAATCGCCCATTGGGGGCTGAGTTTCACGCGGTTGACGGATGGGCAAGGAAATATAGAAAGTTGAGCCACGCCCCAGTTGGCTCTCCACCCAAGCGCGCCCGTGGTGACGTTCGGCAACCGACTTGACGATTGCCAAGCCCAGCCCCGAGCCGCTGCTTTTTGTCCCTGGGCGCTTGACCCGGAAGAACTTATCGAACAAACGCGGCTGATCCAGCGGTGCAATACCGATACCAGTATCGCGCACGGCAAAGACAATTTGATTTTCCTTCAGCCTTGCACTGACTTGCACTTTGCCGCCGGCTTCGGTGAATTTGATGGCGTTATCCAACAAATTGTGCAAAGCCTGATTGAGCAATGCTGCATCAACCTCGATTAGAGGCAAACCTTCCACCGGCAGATCGGTGGAAAGTTGAATGCGCTTTTGAGTTGCTTGCAGTTGGACATCGTTGACCGCTTTTTCGACTAGCTCTTTCGGGGCAACTAACTCTAATTGCAGGGCGACACCGGCTTCGATGCGCCCCAAATCGAGCAGATTGTTGACCAAGCGGGTCATGTTCTCGACAGAGAGGATAATTTTCTGCACATAGCCCAACTGATGTTCGTTTAAGGAGCCGGCCATCTCCAACATGGTGGCATAGCCACGCATCAGGGTCAATGGCGAGCGCAAATCGTGAGAAACGTTGGCAACAAACTCAGACTTAAGGGCATCCAATTCCTTGAAGTGGGTGATATCGCGCAGGAGGCAGACACGGTTGACGGGGCGACCCTCAGCAAAGACGGTTGAAGCAGTGGCCGAGTAGATTTTCCCGTCTGGCAAGGTGACCTCAATGGCTCTTGGGCTTTCGGCAACGGCGTGCATTAGATCGCTCAGCTCTTGCGGCAGGCGAATTTGTTCGGGAGAAAGCATCAGTTCTTTCGGGGAAGAAAAGGCGCGCAAGGCAGCCGGATTTGCCAGAGAGACACGCCCTTTCGGGTCGGTGACGAGGATCGGGTCTGGGGTAGAAGTCAAGATCGCTTCCAGTCGTTTGCGCCCAATTTCGGCGGTCAAGAAGTGACGGGCATTTGCCACTGCCAAAGCTGCTTGACCGGCTAGGGTGGTCATAAAGCGCAACTCTTCCTCGCTAAAAGTGTGGGGCAAGTCAAACGCCAGCCATAATGCGCCGACGATCTCATTTTCCAATTTCAGCGCTATTGCGCACAAGGACTCCGGAACAGGGACATTGGGAGGATAAGTCAGAAGACGCGGTCGAAAGGGATGCGATAACAGAAGGCGCTCCTGCTGGCGGCACACAGAAAGAACCTGCTCGTCCAAATCGGCATAAAGTTGGGCGGCGTGTCCATCGGCAAAGACGGTTGGACGATTTTCCTCCACATCTAAACCCGGCAAAGCACCCGGGCTCAAGACGACGCGCACCGAAGCCGCTCCTAGCGAGAGGGCAGCTTCGAGTACCGGGCGAATCGCCTGACTTAACTCTAAGCTAGATGCAACCCCCTGACTCACCCAGAGCAGACGGTTGAGTTCATCCAATCGCGCTTTCAAGCTCAAGCGCATGGTCTCGAATGCAGCGCGCAGGCGACCCTCCTCATCTTCACCTTTGGCTTCTATGGGTTTATCCAACCGCCCCTGTGAGATGCTAGTGGCTTGCTCGGCTAAGACGCGCAGCGAAGAAGTAATCTTGCTTAGGTTGTAATTGAAATACAAAATTGCACCGCCACCCAGCAGGAACATAGCAATTAAGATCGGCGCAGCAATGTTAATAGCAAGTTGTTGGGCTTGGCGGGCAGGCAAGCTGAGGATCACCGTCCAAGGCCGCCCGCGGGCAGATTTGACATATACCAAACGGCGCGTGCCATCGGCTGCGGTTTCATCGAAAAGAGTCTCGCGCAAATCTGTCCGCCCCGAATAGGGCTCTAACAGCCGCGTGGCTTGAGGATGATATAGGATCAATCCATTCTCATCTAGCAAAATCCCCTCCCCTTCATACCTAGCCATCTCGCGTAAGATGCTCAGCAGCGATTGGGTCATGGGGTTGTCTCGCAACGAGGTGCGCCCGACCAACACCCGCTGCGTGATCCCTTGCCCATCTCGAAGGGCAGCGATAAAGGAAATTTGAGCAGCATCTTCGCCACCCTGCGGTGGGGCAGAATAGCTCTGAAAAGGAACACCCCCAAGCGCCAAGCGAATGCCCATTTGTTCGGCTACCAGTGCGCCGGCGCGATTATAGTCGCCCTGCGGATAGCCGGCGATGCTTTCGCCCTGCTGGTTGAGGACATAAAACTGAGTAAAAAAGGGAACGATGCGCAGGTGTTCCTGCAAGTAGCCATCGATCTCGGTCGGTGAGCCGCTGATCAGGCGTTGATCCTGGGCAACCCGTTGGATCATATTCTGCCCAGATTCTAGAAAATACGGGATGCTATCCGTGGTAAGCTGCGCTATCCCTTGCAGGCGATCGGTGAGCATCCGTCGGGCTGCGCTTTCGGCAACCCGCCACACAATTCCCATGAGAAACACCGTTAGGAGCAGAATCAAGGGCATAAAGAGATAGATAAAGCGGGCGGATAGGCTTCGTTCCGATGGGGAGGGAACGAGCGGCGCAGGGTTGCCCCACCGTTTGGGGGTAAGCAGAAAAGCCACTTCGGCAACCGCGCCCCCAATCCACAACATTCCTGCCGATGCTAGCGTGGTGTGATAGAGATTGGTGAGAGTGTAGTCAAGGCGAACCGCAAGCGAGCCATCCACCAACCAAATGCGGGTGAGCAAAAAGATCAAGGGAGTCACCGCTGAGACCATCACCGAAGCAATCAAAGGATGCCGCAACCAGCGGTAGAAGAGTGTCCGATATCGCTGGTGGATCATCGCACTGAAGAACGCGGCGTAGAACAAATACTCCAATATAGTGAATAGGCTATGCGTCGACCAAATCATCAACAGCAAGCCGCTGATTCCAGCCACGATCAGGGCAGGAAAGAGTCCGTAAAACCCAGCCACCACCATCCATGGCAAAGCAGAAAAGACCATCAGTGCTGCGGATGAGGCTTGGATAGGGAGTCCCGGAGGGGGAAGGGCTTCAGTTGCCGTCAAACGAACCCCTACGAAGAAAGTAGTGAGTGCAGAAGCAGCGCTCGCAAGCAGGATCATCCCCAAGGCTTCACCGTGCCAGCGGCTGGGATAGCGCCGCCAAGCATAGACGATCCATCCCACCAGCAGCGCACTGAGCACCCAAGCCAGAAAGAGCGCAAAACGTCCTAGCCAACTCACAGGCAAGGCTAAATAGGCTGGTAACTCTGTTAGGGCAAGCATCCATTCGACTTGCATCCGCTGCTCCAATCTCTCACAGCCACTCGATGGTGGTCTGAGTGGCTTTGCTTAGGTCACTATACACGCCGCGCAGCTCAGGCGGTAAGAGGGCAGCCAAGATGTACATGGCTTCATCGGTCATCAAGCGCAACGCTTCTTTAGATGTGCGTTTCAGATCAGCTTTATAGCGAAATGGCTTGCCAAACCGCACCCGAGCACCAGGCTGCTTCCAACGCTGAGAAGTGCGGAAGGCAGGAAAGCCAACCGTCCCCCAAATGGCAGTAGGGATCAACGGCACCCCACTGCGCGCTGCCAAATAAGCGATGCCTTCTTTTGCCTGAGAGAGGACTGGTCGCCGTGTCCCTTCCGGTGCAACCAAGACAATTTCGCCCGCCCGCAGCACTTCGAGGATTTGTTGCACGGCACGGCGGTCGACTTCATCACGGCGCACCGGAATAACACCCCAGATGCGTGGGATCAACCCGACAATTGGATAATCATAGACTTCGATTTTGGCAAGCGGCACAATGTTGCGCGGCACGACATGAACTACCACAATGGGATCGACAAAGGCAATGTGGTTGATGTAGAGAATGGCCGGTCCCTCAGCAGGGATATTTTCGATACCTTCTACCGAGTCGAGCTTAACTAACAATGTCATTCCAATCGTGCGCAAGAGGAAGCGCAAGATGCGCCTTTGAATTTCCCAATGCGCGTGGCTATAGCGTTGAGAATCAGCATGAGGGAGTGATGCCTTTAACGTATTATGGCTGTGCATCAGGAAAGACCTTCCTCAGGTGGAAGTGAAAAATTTGCATAGACGCCGCGGTAATCGGGAGGCAAGAGGGCGGCGATCGCCAGCATCACGCGGTCAGCATTGCGCTGGCGCGCTTGGCGACGGGCTTCGCCCTTGGCAAGGATGGGCGGCAACCGAAGTGGCTTTCCGACATTCATTTCCAATTTGGGACGCTGAAAGCGCAGAGCACGCTGCAGGAAGTCATCGGTGGAACCGACAATCCCCACGGGAACAACGGGCACTCCACTTCTCTCCACCAAATAAGCGATACCTGGGTAAGCACGGCGCATACCCGGACGATGTGTGCGTCCTCCTTCAGGAGCAATCAACAGGGGGCTGCCGTTGGCGAGAATGGCTAACGCTTGTTCCATCACTTGTCGGTCATACTGACCGCGATGGACTTGAATACCATGATAGAGGCGAGCTAAAATGTTCTGTCCTTTGCGCTTCCACACCTCCACTGCCCCCATCGCCTCTAATTCGGTTGGCCAAAAGGCTACTACAAAAGGTGCCTCGAACAGGGAGATATGGTTGATGGCAACCAGATACGCCCCGTCTTTGGGGACGTTTTCCAACCCTTGGATGCGGATCGAGCTAAGCAGGCGAAACAAACCGCGAAAAATCGGACGCAAGATCTTACGCGCAATGCGGTTGAAGAAAGGTACGCGATAGGACAAGTTGGCTTCTGCTTGCATGATTTAGCTGGACTGTTTCTGACGGGAGCAAACGATCTGCATCGCCGCTTCGAAAATCTGATCGATATCTTTCCCGTCCGAGTCGATATAAACTGCATCCTCAGCGGGTCGCAGCGGGGCAATGTCCCGCGTGGAGTCGATTCGATCGCGCTCGCGAATAGACTGTAAGACCTCTTCGTAATTCACGTTTTGACTGCGCGCCTGCATCTCGGCACAACGCCTGCGAGCGCGCTCTTCTAAAGATGCGTCCAAGTAAATCTTAATTCCTGCCTCTGGCAGCACAACCGTACCAATGTCTCTGCCGACCATCACCACCTTGCCGCGCAGCCCAATGCGGCGTTGTTGGGCGCTCAACGCCTGCCGCACACCGCGATAAAGGGAGACGATTGAGACATTATCATCCACTTGCGGTTGGCGGATTGCCCAAGTGACATCCTGATTGCCAATCCACACGTCATAGGCTCTGCCATCCTCTTTTGAAGGTGGGGTCACTTCAATCGGCACTTTCTCAGCTAGGGCAGCCAATGTCTCTTCATCCGTCATTGAAATTCCCTGTTGCAAGGCAAGCCAGGTCAAGGCGCGGTACATCACGCCGGTGTCAAAATAAAGATACCCCAGAGCCTGCGCCAGCCGTTGTCCAAGGGTAGACTTGCCCGAAGCAGCCGGACCATCGATGGTGATAATCTCCAAAGGGTTTAAGTCCTGCGAAGTGTCAAGGTTGATCAAGCGGGAACTCCTCTTCAGATGGGATGTCTAGGGGAAGCCCTCCCTCCCAGGGCTGCAGCGCTTGACCATCGGGGAAAAGATCAACACGCGCCCAAAGAATAATTGAGCGGATTTCCCACGTGCCATGGCGGAAGAGCCACCAGTTCAAAGGAAAAGGTGGGATGCCCTGCCAATTGGGTTGATATTCCCAATTGAAATCTTGGCCGCGATAAGCTGCTGCAAGGGAAGGATTTTCAATCGTGGCAGGCGTGACCAGGAGAGGGGGCAGTTCTCCAACTGGCTGCGCAGACAACTGGGCGAGTGCTTGATCCTCAGGGAGCACAGTGACTTGTGTTTGATGGCGGAGCAACCAACGCAAGGCGGGAGAATCGACAGCGATGACAATCGGCAAGCTATCGGCGCGCCCGCTCTTCCAGCGCGAGAGATCTTGCACGGTTTTCAGGAGTAGGTCGGCATCGCCAATCTGAGGATAGGGTTTCCACAACTCTTGACGAAAAACCTGGCTCCACGGCAACGAAAAAGCTACTCCCCATACCGCCGAAACCGTGTAGAGGGCAAAAGCAACCAACGCACCGAGGAGCATCCCCTGCCAAGCCAATCGGTGAGACCAAACCATCTCTGCTAGCCAGACAAAGAGAGCGATCAACGCCAAGCTAGAAAACACAGTGGCGAAACGCAGCCAATCGGCAACCCCATATGCGACCAATGAACTATAGGCGGCTAATTGTAACCAAAAAAGGGCAAGAAAAACAAAAGTGACCCCGCTTAAGATCAATGTCGCCCACCATGGTTGTTCCAGCGTTTCAACCCAGTGGGTGATTTCTTGGGCAGCAAGAATCCATAAGGGCAGAATCGCCCAGATTAAGTTCGAGAGCTGACGCGCAGGATAGAGAATTGCTATCAAGATCGCCATCCCAAACCAAAGTAAAAGAAAGGGTTGCCAGCGCTGCCCGGAGGAAAATTGATTTAGCGAGCGGCTGAGTAGGCTGCGGGCAACCGAGACGCCTCCAAAGAGGATCGCCAGCGGTTGATAGACAGCCAGTGCCAAAAGGAGATAGGGGATGGAAACCGGGCTAGGCTGCGCCCAACCAGCCAGAAAGCTTAACAAAGGCGCAAAGGTTGCTCCGAGACCGCGGGGGTAGAATAAGAAGAGCGTGCCGATAAAAAGGAGTGTGAGCAGCGTTGCGCCTCCTATCGTTCGGATGGCATCTTTAGCGGGCGGGAGTTGCTCCTAGAGCGTTTGGGAGGGTCTGGATGTNAAAGCAAAGCGCTTCTCCAGCGCAAAAAAGGCAAGAGCAGCAAACAGGAGCAGCAGGCCGCCATACCAAAAGGATGGTCCGCTCAAAAGGCCCAAACCGAGAGCGATGCCCACCCATCCCCAACGCGCTTGGCTGGCAAAAAGAGCGATCGCACCTAGGGCAGTCAGGGCTGGCACCACCGAACCCATCTGACGCGATTGCCCCACCAATGCTGGATCAAGCGCCAGAGCAAAAGCGAGAACCAGGGTAAAAGGCGTGCCCAGACGACGGCGCAGGGAAATTACCCCAAGAATCAGCGCTACCCCGCTCGCTGCAGCGAGAAAGCGCGCCCAAAAATTGCTACTGCCAAACAGAAAGAAAAACACCGCAGAAACCAGCACCTCTAAAGGGTAGGTTTGGATGGCTGTGGCTTTGCCCTGTGCGATTTGCCAAGCTTGCAAAGCAAGCTCCGCTTCACGATCCGTCAACGGTGCCTTTCCCAAGGCGCTAAAGCGGACCAAGGCAGCAATCGCCAAAGCCAACCAGAGGAGAACAGTTTGCGGAGATAATAAGCGTTGCTTCATCGAACAACCGAATTATACCTAATCAGCAGAGAAATCTC
>JAOAHK010000050.1 GCA_026415275.1 Anaerolineales bacterium | reverse complement strand
CCAAGAACACCCGTTTGCGGTACGACAATCTCTAAATCTGGGTTTCCAGCTAGGGCATCGCGGTTCGCCAAGGCAAGATAGTCCCATTCAATCACTACTGGCGTCTCACCTTGGGCAATGCGGCCTTGATCGGCAATGACTGGGATAAAGTTGCCTTTTGCGTTCATTTCTTTCCAGAATTCTAACCCTGCTTTGGCAGCTTGGGTTTTATCACCATTGGCGCGGGAAAGGCCGGAAGCTATGACCGTCATTACCGCTTGATTGGACTTTAGCACATCTCCCGCCATTGCCACTTTGCCTTTATACTCCGGCTTTAGCAGGTCTGGCCAGTCTTGTGGAACAGGAAGGTTAGGGTCCTTGATCACTTCAAAAACTAAAACACCGTAGTATTCCGCCCACCAATAACCATCCGGGTCTTTCAATGTAATCGTATCCCAAGTAGCAACCTTATACTTCGCCAGTAAACCTTCCTCTTTAGCAATCTTGGTGTAGGCAATACCAATGTCAATGACATCTGGAGCTTGTGGACCCTTTGTATCTTTGTTGGCACGAATGGCTTCCAATTCCTCTGCCGAACCAGCATCTGGGTTCAATTCATTGATTGTCACCCCATATTTCTTCTTGAAGGTATCCAACATTTCACCGTAGTTCGCCCAGTCGTGTGGCAGAGCGATGGTGGTCAAATTCTTCCCCTCGATTTCTACTGCCTTAATAAGATCTTCTAAGGGGATAGTCTCACCGCTGGTCAGATCGGGCAGGGTAAACTCAGGGGTCGGGGTAGCTTTCGGCGCGCAGGAAGCTAACACAGCAGCCCCACCAGCGAGTCCGGTCAGTTTCAAGAATTCACGTCGGGAAATTTTGCGATCCATCTTATCCTCCATTTATTCAATCTTGTCAGATTTTGTTGATAAGAATTTCAATTTGATATAAAAAATTATTCACTTATGATTGTGAAGCCTTGCACCACCTCCTTCTTTATGAGAATCCATATCGCCTGCAGGTATTCTCGCGGATACAGACAATACGGTGACTTCTATATTTCATTCCAATCTAGTTTAATGGGATTTCTCTTTATTAAGATTTCTTAATTATCAAAATTTTATCACACTCTATTTTCAATGTCAAATATAAATTTTTCGTACAAGTTTCCTTGAGAGCAAACAATCGCCATTATATCCAAGCACATTCGATATAAATTAAAACTAGCGTAAATGGTTTGTAAACAAGCATTAAAGAGCAGTTCCCTTCGGGATAATCAACCTAGAGATACCCGCATTTCACATGGATTAGTCATAGATACAGAAATTGTCAAAATACCGTACATAAAAGAAGTAGGTCGAAAGCAATTTCGACCTACTTCCCACATGTGCTACTCCACTGGGATCTCTTTGTAAACTTTCTCCACATCGATACCTTGGCGGCGGCGGTAGCGGTTAAACCCAATGTAAATCGCACCAGCCAGCAGGTAATTAAAGAGCATAAAGAGCATAGAACTTACATTTGACCAGCCAATGGCATAGAGCGGAAAGTCAAACGGCGGAACATGTGGATCCCAGAACCACTCGACCAACAACCAGTCCAAAAACCCTAGGAACACCAAACCGGCTGAAGTGACGACAGGTAACATTTCGCCCTTAATCACCCGCGAGCCAACATAATACAAGATCCACAGCAACAATACTGCGTTGACCACAGTCAGCAAGGAGACAACAATGACAATGAACCAGGTCAAACCATCAGCACCGATTGCTGATAAACCACCCAATACGCTCTGCATGTACCCAAAAGAAGTAACAATAAGATAAACGGTTGCAAGGGCATACAAAACCATGACCAACCAGCCCAAGACAGAGGGTGTTTTATACTGAGCAATCGGTGAGCCTTCGTAAATCTCTTTTTGACGCCAAGGCAGAACAATTGCAGCTACGGTTGTGCCAAGGAAGGTTACCGCAATCACTAGGGTTGCATCTAGCGCCAACGACTGGAAGTTCCAAATATTGAAGGAATAGAGGATTGAGATAATCACCGAAGGAATGACCATCAGCAAAAGGGCGTTGATCGGCGTGCGGGTGCGCGGTTCAACCGCCGAAACCCATTCGGGTAACATACGGTCAAAGGCGGCCGCAAAGATGACCCGAGTAGAGCTGAGAAAAACGGTTCCCGACCAGCCGAACCACCACAAACTCATCAACAACACCACGATGAAATGGATCACTGGGCTCTGAGTCATAAAGGCTGCAAACAACACAGGATAGGGCCAGAAGGGTAATGGAGGGGGTTCTTCAGTATATCCCCAAGTGTAGTTCCAAAAGGCACCGTTTGCTTTGTGATAGAAATCCCATCCGATGGATTTGCTGATTAAGGCAAAGAAGATTAGCGCAAGGACGGCTGTTACGATAATTGCCCAAGCCATGCCCCAGAAGTTACGTTTGTAGTCGTTTGCACCGCGCACCTCGCCATAGAGCGTTGAGCCCCAGTTCGGCCAGAGGTTAAAGAAAACAATCATGGGAATTAAGGCCATACTAGCGCCAATGGCAAAGTTACCTAGCGGAGCTGCAACTGCGCCAGCAGCTTCACCAGCCGCGAGGGTTGCTTGATACACATCAACCCCGCTGACACCGAAATATTTGGCTGCAAAGGCGTTCAGGTTTGCGATAAAGGTTTGTTGATTACCAAACAAGAGCAGCAAGAAGACAATGAGCAAACCAAGCATTCCGCCAAAGAAGCAGAATTTTTGCACCCGCGCATACCATTTCATACCCACAGCGATGTAGATAAAAACAATGAGACAAACCGACAAACAGCCAACTAATAGTCCTGTTGGGGTATTCGTAAACCATAAAGCGGCATCTTTAGCCCCTAAAATGGCTAGGATTGGGGTGAAGAAAGTGTAAACCAACATCTGTCCATACAGGGGCACCCACAGCCAGAGGATGAACCACCAACCGGTCACTGCCAGCAGAAAGCCTATCCCTCTCCCAAGGATACGGCTTTGCCAAACGTAATCACCACCAGCGCGAGGCATAGCCGAAATCAAACTTGCATAGACGATCACCTCAAAGATGGTGAACACACCACCGATCACCACGGCAGTTGCCAAATTCCCCTCAAAATAATAACAATAGGAGAAGATATATAAACCGAGGGTGATCAGGTTAATTGAAAAAGTAGCGTAGATGAAAGCATCAAAGGTTGACCATGCTCGCACCAAACCGCTTGCCTTCCGAACAAATAGGGTAACTTCACTCATGCTCGTCTCCTTTCTGATAGGTTTGGAAACTTCTCACGGCAATCGGCCGTCACAACTCTCTTCACTGTTCTCCTTTTCCTCAAAATCCGTCTGATAGTCACCTCCTACCTTTGGTTTGCCTCATCCCTCCAATTGGCTCTCTGACTCAAGCAGGCCTACCGGAGAGTTACTTTCAGTGAAAGATTAACCAGTGGTCAACACATAACTACGAATCTTCTTTGGCTCCAACTCCACTACCACTCCTTGCAGAATGCCTTGCTCATACTGACTGCCAGCATTGATGCACAAAGTGCGGCGGTATTTGCGCGTTCCTTTGCCTTCATGGATATGGCCATGCAGACTAAGCAGAGGTTGGTATTTTTCGATTACCTGCAAAACCGCCTTACTGCCGACAGGCACCATCGAACGACCTGCATAAGCCAGGCGCATATCTTTGGTCAACTCCGGTGCTTCATCGAGCCCGCTGCCATAAGGCGGAGCATGGAGATTGAAGACCGCATTGCTCACATCTTTTAGCTGAGCGATCATAGCCTCGATGCGTTGGAGCAACTTTTCATCTTCTTCCTCGCGATGCGTATCCCAGGGGGTTGGATTAGACCAACCAGTGCTGATCATCTCATGGTGATCGTCTAACCAAATCACTTTCCCTTCCGCTAATTTGACCGTTTTTGACTGTGCAATGACCTCATCAATTTCGAAGACATCATCGTTTCCGGGACAGACATAGCAAGTTATCCCAGTTCCCGCCAACTTTTCATCGGCATATTCCATCCAACGTTGAACAGTCTTGATCACATATTCGGCGAACAATTGATCGGAACGTCCTGGAGTTTCAGCAATCTCTTTCACTTCATCAGGATCAGTCACGTGCGGGTAGTAACCGCGGTTCATAATGGTCGTGACCATTTTATCAACCGCTTCTTTCCCTTCTAAGATTGTTTCTTGCTCTAGTAAGGTCACCTTCCACTTGTTATCTCCCTGAGCAATAATCGGGATAATCGCCTTGCCCGTCATATCGCCGCCGAGAATGAGCGTATCCACCTCGTAGAACTTTCCACCACTAATGAATTTTTTCCAACAAATTTCCGAACCATGCACATCGGTAGCAAAGAAAAATCTCATGGTTTTCTCCTTAGTTAATTATAGTATACAATCTTTCGTCAATCATCCTAGTAGTGACATTCTATGAACAGGAGACTACTAGAATAACGTTATTAACTTTCCTACCAACCCTCACTAGGTATCACCTCCCCCAGTACCATTTCTGGAAAAGCAGCGCGGATACGGGCTTCAACATCTGCAGGGAACAAAGCCGGTTTGGGATTAGCTAAAATTTCTGCAGCGCGTTGTTTTGCACGCTGATAGGCATCTAATGCACCGCGCTTTTCCCAAACCTCGCGCGGATCGCGATCGGCAATGCGCGGCATCAGGGCAGCTTTGCGCATCCATTTGACTGTGTGTTTGTGTGTCATGAACGTCCCACCGGGTTTGACTTCGGCAATCACATCTAGAGCTAGATTCTCCTCGCTGAATTCCATTCCCCGTTGGATACGTTTGAGCATTTGCGCGATCTCATCATCGATTACCGCTTTGGCAAAATCGAATGCTTTCAAAGCATCCAGTAGACCGCCCATGTTGAGCATATTGGCTCCACCTAACAAAGCTGCAGTCGAAGAGATACCAGTTTCAAAACCCGATTGCGCGTCATTGACCTTAGCATTACTTAAACCAATATAACCACCGCTTGGCACACCGTAATAGCGCGCCATTTGGGCAAACGCCATGTGCAACATGCCACACTCGACCCCACCAGAAGCGTAAGCACCAGTGCGCATGTCAGCGATGGTTGGCAGCGTGGAGTAAATCAACGGTGTTTGTGGCTTTACCATTTGCATTAGAATGGCCGCCGCTAGAAATTCAGCGTTACCTTGCACAAGGGTGCCACTCATCGTCATCGGCGAAGTTAAGCCCCCATTGGGCACAATGCTGGGATAGACCGGTAAACCTTTTTCGGCAAAAAATATCGTCAATTCAGTCGAAGCGACATCCATTGTCAGAGGAGAAACCACTGGGCAAAAATGGTGAGTAATGAAGGGTCTTTGGTAATAACGCTTCTCATCTCCCGCAATCAAAGCCCCGAGCTGGAGCACTTTTTCGGCATCCTCGCGATCGGTGGCGGTACTCCGCACTGGCTTGAGGCAATTTTTCAGCGCTGGATAAAGGCGTGCCAACGTAAAGTATCCCGGCGGAGCATCCTCAGCAAGAGTCGAGATGGAAAACACATCATAGCCCGGTAATTCGTTGATCAAATAAGCGATGCGGGCAATGTCTTCGGATGTGGAACGCCGTTCCTGTCCAGTGATAGGATCAATGATATTCGGTGCAGAAGAAGCCGTTACAATCACGGGGCTATCATCTGGTAAGACCTTGTCATATTTCTCGTCTCGTCCACGGAAGATAAACTTGGGCGGCAGCATTTGCCGAAACTCTTCCACCACCTGAGGCGGGAATCGCACCATGTGCGTTTCCTCATTCACCAGGCAGCCATGGCGGGCAAAGATTTGGCGCGCTTTTTCATTACGCACCAGCATACCGACTTCAGCAAGGATGCGCAATGAAGCTTGATGGATGCGCTCAACTTGTTCAGCGGTTAACAATTCAGAATAGGTAAACACGATCCACTCCAGATAGAAATTTTTGACAAAGCCTCCCGCAATAATCTAATTTGCGGGAGGCTTTGGAGTTACTCAGAAATGCCCTTCTCCAATTCTTTTAGATACCAGCGCAAAAAGCGATCAACATTGTATTCTTTATAGGTCGAGAGCGGACCTGGGACATACGCGCGTGAGTTGACGCCAAGCTGCGCGTTCTTACAAATATCCCAATCTTGTTCAGCGGTCAACTGCCAGAACGGTAAGAGTTTTTCTAAGTCATAATCTCTTCCCTCTTCGGCATTCTGATCCACCAACCAATACATGCGCACCTTGGTGGAATAAATCCCATTAGGGGTCAACCGCACGGTTACCCCATGGTCACAACTGGAGTGATTCCAGAAATTGGGCATGGTGCGGATGCGCAGGGTGCCGACATCGGGGTCAGGATAATCACCCATCAAGGGAGCAACCTGCTTGCCATCCATCGTTTCGCTGACATAACCATCCACTAAGGGCGTACGGTTTGCTAAATACCACCTTCCCGTATCAGGATCAGGAAATTCGCTCATACCTGTCTTGGTGTGGGTTACCGCCAAACCGAGCTTTGCCCATTTCTCTTGTGAACGAGTAGTGACCGCATGAAGTTGCAGCGCTAAACGTCCAATTGTATCATCTTCGTTATAATGGTCGAAATTGGCTTTGATATATTGGGGATGATTGACGTTACAGTGATAACACTCACGGTTGTTTTCCCACACCAGTTTCCAATTAGCTGGCACATCGTAATCGATGATCTTGGCGATCTTAGCCCTGTTGAAACCTTGTGGCTTGGCATAAAAGGCAATCTCCTGGTAAGCCTGCTCAAAATCAGGTGGAGTCTCCGCTAAGCTGATAAAAATTAACCCTTCCACATCGCGGACATGCACTGGGCGCAGACCCAATTGGGATTTATCCAATCCTTCTTGCATGCCGCGATAGGTGATCAAGCGGCCATCACGACCATAAGCCCACTGGTGATAAGGGCAAATAAAGCGGTGCACATGCCCTTCAGGCTCAACGCAGACCAAAGAACCGCGGTGGCGACAAACATTATGAAAGGCTTTTACTGCACCGTCATCGCCGCGTGCGATAATAATCGAATCGGTATCCACGTCGTAGAGGAAGTAGTCGCCTGGATTGGGTATCTGACAGGCGTGCCCAGCAAACAACCAACCGCGGCGCCAGAAAACCTCTAGATCGGCGCGATAGACCAATTCGTCATGATAGAAGGGCCGTGGCAGACCGTACCCTTCTGGTCGTGATTGGATGTACTCTTTTATTTTTGCGATTTCTGTTTCTGTAAATGTGCTCATTGCTGTTCTCCTTTACCGGTAAGTTTTGAGTGTTATGTTTTGAGTTATGGGTTCTTCGTAAAATCCGAACCTCTGCTCTACGTCATTTGTAAGTTTCTTTTTGTCAGCCTTGGCGAAGCAGCGCTTTTGGATAGGCTGCTTCGCCCTCAAGCGGTGGCTGACCTCTTTTGAGAAAACATTTTGTCTTCCCTCGGCTATGCCCGTAATTTTTCACCTTTTGGATCGACCAACACGGTTGGCTCCACCACCGCCATAACCCGCTGGTCAAATAGTTCTACTTGGAAGGTATTTCCAGTCTTTGCCAACTCTAGCGGCAAATAGGCATAGATAATGTTTTTACCTACTGTGAATCCATAACCGCCGCTGCGCACGCGGCTCACCACTTTGCCATCCAAATAAACCGCTTCACCACCGTAAACAGGCAGCCATTCCACGCCTTCTAAGGTGAGTGTGCATAACTTGCGCCGAATTCCTTCTTGTTTGACTTTCAACAGCGCTTCTCTGCCGATAAAATCACCCTTATCCAAATCAACACAAAATCCAAGACCAGCCTCATAGGGGTTTTCACGTGGCGTAACATCGCCAGTAAAGTAACGATAACCTTTTTCGAGGCGTAAACAATCAGCAACTTTGTAGCCGCACGGCTCGATCCCAAATTCTTGTCCAGCAGCCCAGAGCAAATCCCAAACCTGCATTGCTCGTTCCCAAGGCACATACAATTCCCATCCCAATTCGCCAATATAACTCACCCGCTGAGCTAAGACTTTCGTCCCGTTAATATCAATCCATTTTGCACGCAAGTACGGAATAGCTTCGTTGGAGACATCACTACTGGTCACCTTTGCGAGGGTAGCCCGCGCTTTTGGACCCCAAATGGGGATGCACGCCCATTCAGTGGTAATATCGCGGATTTCCACTTCTCCATCTTCTGGACGTTTATGCATACGCAGCCAAGCCAGATCGTTAGAAATAAACGAAGAGCCAGTAATCACCCAAAATTGATCAGTTCCTAACCGAGTTACGGTTAAGTCTGCTTCTACACCACCGCGCGTATTGAGGAANTGGGTGTAAACTGCGCTGCCGATTGGGCGATCGATATTGCTATCAGCAACGCGTTGTAAAAGCGGCAGAGCGCCTGGACCACGCAACTCAATTTTCCCAAAAGACGTGAAATCGAAAATCGCCACTTGTTCGCGGGCGGCAGTGTGTTCGACTCGCAGTCTTTCAAAGTAAGGCGGTTTTCCCCAACCCCATTTTCGCTGATCAGCTCCCATGCGGCGGCTTTCTTGCCCGGGTTGGAAGTAATTAACTCGTTCCCAACCATATTTCTCGCCAAAAACTGCGCCTAACTCCTGCAAACGGTGATGCAACGGAGAGACGCGATGCGGGCGTGCCCATTCGTTTTCATCGTTAGGGAATTTCAAACGATAGTAATACTTTACTCCTTCGCGGGTGCGCTCGGTTGTGTAATAGTAACTGCTGTAATAATTACCAAAACGGGTAGCTTTGAAAGCGTAAACATCTAAGGAGGGTTCACCATCGATGATCCACTCAGCGAGAATTTTTCCGATACCGCCTGCCCCGCCAAAACCATTCAGAGACATGCCACATGCCATCCACAAGCCGCGCACCTGAGGCATAGGACCGATCATCGGCTGACAATCCGGCGAATAGGCGCCGGGGTGGCAGATCAACTTGAGCATTTCAGCGTTTTCTAGAATGGGAATACGACGGATCGCCCCTTCCAACAATTGCTCAAAGCGGTCAAAATCTGGCGGCAAGGATGCGTTGCCATGCTCCCAAGGCACTCCGTCGATCCAGCGTTCTTTAGGATTGGGCTCATAGCCTCCGATGACCAATCCTCCCTGTTCCTCGCGCAGATAAATCAAGTTATCCGGATCGCGCAAACACGGTGTATTATGGCTAAATTCTTTGCCGGGGATCGCCTTTAAGGCAATATGCTGATGATCTACCGGGGTGGTTGGGATGTGAACCCCAGCCATTGCTGCGATGCGCGGTGCCCATAAACCTGCAGCATTGATCACAATTTCCGTGCGAATGGCTCCTTTATCGGTCAGGACACGCCCAATTTCTCCTTTTGGGGTAACTTCAATCCCGGTCACCCGTGTGTTGGTGGCTATTTCAACCCCCATTGTCTTAGACAGGCTAGCGAGATGGGTGGTGGTCAGATAAGGATCTAAATGTCCATCATCAGGCAAATATATCGCCCCGTATAAGTCCTTATCGCTCAGAGCGGGCATTATCTTCAGCGCTTCGCTCGGGGAAATGATCTCTACTTCCATCCCAATTCCCTTCGCCCGACTGACACTGCGCTGCAACTCCTTAAATTGTTCTGGACTGGAAGCTACCCGTAGGCTACCTACAACATTCAATAATCCAAGTTCGGTGTACAACTCTACACTGTATTTGCGGATTTGCATTAGGGTTTCTGAAGTTGCGAATTGAGTAACCAACCCCGCCGCATGGCCAGTCTCACCGCTAGCAATATCCATTTTTTCGAGGAGAACAACATCGGTCCAACCCCGCTTGGCAAGGTGGTAAGCAATGCTAACCCCAAAAATACCTCCCCCTATGACAACGATTTGGGCTTGATCTTTCACGAATTCACCTCCGATTAGGATTCATGTCCATGAACGGACAAGCAGTTTTTTATAATTTCCAAACCAACAAATTCACAGCATTCCCGGTTATTTTCAACCGCTCAAATACCCTGTTATATTAATCTATCGCCATCGCAGACGGCAAATGTTTTTATGAGGCTACAATCACATCAATCGAACGGCTAATTAAAGCCATCCGAGCGTTCGCGTCCAAACCACGGTCGGTGACCACCTTATCCACTTGTTCGAGGCGGGCAATTAGGTGGTTCGAAACAGCGCCCCATTTGGTGTGGTCAGTGACAATGATCACTGGTCCCTGCGTGTGCTCAATCATCAATCGGATGATTTCCGCCTCAGGGAAAGTGGCTGT
>JAOAHK010000004.1 GCA_026415275.1 Anaerolineales bacterium | reverse complement strand
GATCGCAGAGGCGGCATTGCAGATCCGAGATGTGATTGCTGAACTCCGCCCGCCTGTTTTAGATGACTTTGGGTTGAGTGAGGCTTTAAGATGGCTCGGCGAGCGGTATCAAAAACGTTTTAATCTACCTCTAATCATCCACTGTGATGATCTGCCTGAGAGATTACCAGATAATGTAGAGACTGCTTTTTATCGAGTAGCTCAGAGTGCGTTAGATAATGCCATGCGTCACGCTAGAGCTAGTGAAATCCATTTATCATTTCAACTGAAACCACAAGAAGTTGAACTCATTGTTGGGGATAACGGTGTTGGTTTCGATCCTGAAATTGTGCTTAAGAGTAAAGATTACCCTACTTGGGGGGTTAAGATCATGCGGGAGCGGATGCTTGCCATTGGGGGTTCTTTATCGATAAAAAGCGAGAAAGGAGACGGAACACAAGTCATTGCGGTTTGGAGTCTGGAGAACCGAGCATGATTCGGGTCTTTCTTGCTGATGATCACGCTGTTGTTCGAGATGGATTGAGGGTTTTGCTTGAATCACAAGCGGAGATTCAGGTTGTCGGTGTAGCCGGGGATGGCAATACTGCAATCCGTGAGTGTTTGAAGATGAAGCCAGATGTGATCCTAATGGATATTGCCATGCCCAGTATTAATGGCATCGAAGCGACAGCTCAGATTTTAGCTCACAATCCCCATGCGCGCGTGATTATCCTTTCGATGCACGACAGCCGTGAACATATTCTACGCGCCTTGAGAGCTGGTGCAAGAGGCTATCTATTGAAAGAGTCGGCTGGTGATGAGGTCATCCAAGCCGTGCGCTCGGTGGCTGAAGGAAATCTCTACCTCAGTCAACAGATAACCGAGCGAATTGTAGAGGATTACCTAAACCTGCAAGAGCAGGTTGAGAAGCAAGACCCATTGGAGAAATTAAGTGAGCGTGAGCGCCAAGTCCTTCGCCTTGTGGCAGAGGGAAAGAGTAGCGCTGAGATAGCCAAAATGCTGTTTTTATCTGTAAAAACAGTGGAAACCTATCGTAGCCGCATCATGGAGAAACTTGAAATTGCTGATTTGCCGGGATTGGTCAAATTTGCCATTCAACATGGGGTAATTTCGTTGGATGACTAGTAAAAATCCTGATGTAGGCGATTCCCCTTCGTAAAGCGTCATACTTCCCTGACAATTATTGACAAACATCCCTGATAGACCTTTTCTCGATCCTCTGCCAAAATATAGAGGATTGTATGAATGGATTTGCTCAATTGAAAGTGATAAAAAATGGTCGTGTATGCCGATCAAGCTTTGCCTGAGCATATGACAATGGAAAACCAAGAAACCTATCTCCCCAAATACAAACTCCTAATTGCTGATGACCACGCTGTTTTGAGAAAGACATTAGCGCTTTGGGTGAGCAATCTCTATCCAGAAATGCAGATCTTGGAGGCGGAGAACGGTTTGGAGACCCTTCATAAGTGCAATCATCAAGCGATTGACTTAATTTTGTTGGATCTAAAATTGCCAGATATGAATGGCTACCAGGTCGTTCGCCGAATTAAGGAAACCTTTCCACAGATACATATCTACATTATGTCGATGTATGAAGGAGAAAGTTATCTCCGGGAAGCTTTATTAGCTGGAGCAAATGGTTTTTTCTCTAAGAATACAATGGATGAGGAGCTACCGCTGATTTTGGGTCGTTTTCTTGAAAGTATGGAGTCCTAACATGAGTAGGAATGGCATCTGGGAACGAGCCAATGAAAACAAGATACTTCTGTCAGTTATGGATTCTCTTTTAGATGAAGTTATTTTTGTGGACTTAAGCGGAGAAATCTTGTGGGTCAATCAAGCCTGGCGTGACTTTGCGCAAGAGAATAACGCCAACGAGGTGACATGCCTTGGTGTGGGAATGAATTATTTTGAAGTCTGTCGCAAGGCACGCGAAGCTGGGGATTCCTTAGCAGGAGAGGTACTAGCAGGTTTGCTGGAACTATCTGCAGGGAAAAGGGCGGAATGTGTCGCTGAGTATCCTTGTCAAACGCCGCAGGCTGATTTATGGTTTCGCATGCGGGCGGTTAGATTTCCTGGGAAGAATTCTCCGCTGATAATCATCCATCATAATATCAGCGAGCGCATTCACGCAGAAAAAGCCTTTCGGAACGAATCCGACCGATTTTACTCCGTGGTCAATTCTATGGCGGATATTGTCTTTGTGTTGGACAGGGAAGGTCGCCATACAGGCGTTTATGGACAATGGATTGAGCGTTATGGCGTAAACGAAGCAATGTTTATCGGAAAAACCGCTCGTGAGATCCTTGGAGACAATGCAGCAAAGGTGCATGAAGAAGCGAATATGCGCGCGTTGACAGGTGAGAATGTCATCTATGAGTGGAGTTACCGCGACCAAAACGGTGAACATATTATCCAAACCCATCTTTCACCCTTGAGGGATATAACGGGTCAGATCCAAGGCATTGTCGGTGTTGGCAGAGACTTAACGGAACGGGTGAAACTGGAGCGGCTCATCGAAGACCAAACTGACCAAAGGCTTCGGGAATTAGAAGCAATTAACCATTTATCTAAGACTATGCGCACAGCCAATACCAGTGTAGAGATAGTCGAGGCTTTGCTCTGGGAGGCTGCGCAGTTGTTCGAGAGTAGCGCAGGTTCTGTTTGGCTTTATGACCCTAGCACGCACGAGCTTGTTCCCCAAGCAGTGATGGGATGGTTTCGAGAGGTTCAACAGGAACCGCTCCAACCAGGCGAGGGTTTGGTGGGCAGGGTTTTTGAACAAGGGTTGCAATTGTGGAGCGATGAATTTGTCTCTGACGAACGAGCCTCAGTTGGATTTCGCCAACAGGCCCGGCCAGGGTGGGGAGGTGTTGTTCTACCTATCGTTGCAAAAGAAGAGGTATTGGGAGCTATTGTGCTTGCCTTTCCAACTGATCAACCGCTTCGAGATGATGAGCTCAAAATTCTCACCGCTTTTTGTGAGCTTGCCGGAAGCGCTTTACAGCGCGCAAAGGTGACTGAGCAAATCGAGCGCCGAATACAGCAGCTTTTATCGTTACGCACAATTGACAATGCGATTAACTCAAGTCTTGATCTGAACCTAACATTAAACATCTTGCTGGAGCAAGTCTTAGCTCATGTACATTCAGATGCTGCTGATATTTTACTCTTTGATACTAATTCCTATACGATGAAGGTAGCGGCTCATCGAGGTTATCGTTCGCTTATGGTGAAACCCCTAACTATAGCAATCGGCAACGGGATGCTGACTCGTGTCCTTAACGAGCGTCAAATCACAATGATAACCGATTTAACAGACATCGAGCTAGAGTGTGAGCGTCAATCTCTTTTTAGAAATGAGGGATTTCGCAGTTATTTAGCAATCCCTCTGCTTGCTAAAGGACAAATCGTTGGTGTGTTAGAGGTCTTTTTGAGAACTCCGAGATTTGTTACCCCAGATGAGTTGGAGTTCCTGGAGACTTTGGCTGGACAGGCTGCAATTGCCATAGACAATGCATCACTCTTTCATAACTTACAACAAACAAACACTCAACTCACGTTAGCTTACGATTCAACTTTGGAAGGCTGGGCAAGGGCACTTGAGTTAAGAGATAACGAAACCGAAGGACATAGTCGCAGAGTGACAGACCTAACCTTGAGGCTAGCTCAGGCACTGGGTGTCCCCGAGTCGGAATGGGTTCACATTCGGCGTGGCGCCATTTTACATGACATAGGAAAAATGGGCATCCCCGATGAAATCTTGCACAAATCGGGACCCTTGGATGAGCACGAGTGGCAAATCATGAAACAACATCCAGTATTTGCTTATCATTTGCTTCAACCCATTCGTTTTCTGGAAAAAGCGGCAGTGATCCCATATTGCCATCACGAACGTTGGGATGGGTCAGGTTATCCACAGGGGTTGCAAGGTGAGCAAATTCCTTTCGCTGCTCGGATTTTTGCGGTTGTGGATGTTTTCGATGCGCTTTGTTCTGATCGTCCATACCGTTCAGCGTGGAGCAAAACGGATGCCCTGCAATTTTTGAGAGAACAAGCTGGAAAGTTGTTTGACGAGCGGGTTGTCAAAGCTTTCTTGGATCTGGTCACATAAGGGCAAAGGACTTGGGTTTATAATCGGGGCATGAGGTTTTCAATAGCACATCCCCGATGCCCACTTGTCAAGAGATTACGAATAGTTATTCTGCGAAGTCTAATTTATATATTTCTCCTTGCTCTTATCGCTGCGGGTTGTAGGACGGGTGGACAAACAAGCAAGGCAACGATCACACCTACCTCTACATCGACAGTCATCCCGTCACCAACTCTTTCACCGACTCCAAAGATAATTGAAGGGACAGTTTCGATTTGGCATTCTTGGGATGAAACACAACGTTCTGTATTGTTTCGTACAATTTCAGTATTTCAATCCGTTTATCCTCAAGTCCAATTTGATGTCCTCTACATTCCCGCTTTGGATTTGGCTGCGCGATTTGAAGAAGCAATGAGTCAAGGGGCGGGCCCAACCCTGCTCATCGCTCCAGCGCAATGGGGACCTAGGTTTTTTGAGCAGGGATACATACTGGATTTGAGTAGTCGAGATATTACAGACATTTTGGAAACGCTTAATCTTGCTGCACTTGAAACTGGAGTTTATCGGGGCAAGAGGATTAGCTTGCCAATTACAATGAACGGGGTGGTTTTGTACCGCAACAAGAGCATTCTGCCGGCTGCAGCCGAGACATTTGAGCAAATGCGAGCTTTTGCGACTACGGCTACCCAAGCAGGTATTGTCGGAGCAGACCTCGAACGAAGTTTCTTTTTTTCAGGGGGGCATCTCATCGGGTTGGGAGGGATGTTTCTCACTGCTGAGGGCATGCCTGCTTTTCAGCAGGATGATTATCGTTATGGTTTGGTTTGGTTAGATTTGCTGAAGGCATTTGAACAAGTGGGGATGACTGAGTTTGAGTCGGATAATGACTTTAGATTATTTCAGCAAGGGCGGGTTGGTTTGATCGTTGAAGGAAGCTGGAATCGTTACTTGATCGCAGGAGAGGTTGGCCCTCTGAACCTAGCGATTGATCGTTGGCCAGCTTATAAAGATGGAAAGTTGTCAGGTTTTGTGGAAAGTGAGGGGGTATTTTTGACCCGTCATGCTTTAGAAGAAGAGAATGATCAATCGTGGTTATTTTTACAAAGCCTTTATACATCAGAAACACTTTCTGGCTTGGGGAATGTCGGTTTAATTCCTGCGGTGCGCGCAAATCAATTGACTGAAAACGGCGGGACGATCAGTATCGGCGACCCATTCATTACCCAATCAATTATGGCACTGGAAGATGGGGTAGCTTATCCATCTTTGCCAGAGATGGAGATCGTTCAGAAACAGATGAATGTAATTTTACGTGCCGTCCTCTTCATGGGTATGAATCAGCGTGCAGCCCTTCAGCAGGCCTATGAACGCATTCTGGCGGAGGTGAATGCCCGACGACTTCAATCTACTCCATCTCCATAATTTCGTAACCAAGCGGACACCATCGGTAAACCAGGGTTTGAGATAAATATCCCATGGACAAACGAAGGGAGGAGACTTGTCCTTTCACCTGAACGTACAAAAACTTCTCATATCGATTGAAGTGTCATTTTAGACAGCACACTCATCCCAAATTAATGTGCATTAAGAAAGCGGGCAAGGATGCCCGCGTTTCGGATCGGCATGTTTAAGGGATGGAAAAGGGCATTTTTGTCTTTTCGGACAGAAACAAATATCTTCGTTCGGTGTGGAACAAGAGATCGATTTCTTACACATTTTTGACATCTTCTTTCTAGCTTGTGGGTTATAATCGTTAGCTTGGTAACGGTTAGAATGCATCCCTGTCGTGCATTCTAAAATGATAAAAGACTTTTATCACGAGCTTGGCTCGAAGATCATCAGCGGAGTAATTCAATGGATACGCAACTTTATCTGGATTTGTATTATCAAATGGTGCTAATCCGCCTTGTAGAAGAAGCAGCGGCTCAGCTTTATCAGCAAGGGAAAATCGGCGGCTTTCTTCACCTTTACATTGGCCAAGAAGCGGTCAGCACCGGAGTGATCTCTGCCCGTCAACCACAAGATCGCGTAATCACCGCCTATCGCGATCATGGTGTAGCTATTAATGTCGGCATACCTGCCAAACTAGTCTTAGCCGAACTGCTTGGCAAAGCTACCGGAGTCTCGAAGGGAAAAGGTGGCTCGATGCACTTGGCTGATGTCCGACGCAACTTTTGGGGAGGTCATGCCATCGTTGGTGCTCACCTGCCCATCGCTGCTGGTTTAGCGCTTGGCGATCAATACCAAGAAAGCAATGCAGTGACAATTTGTATGTTTGGCGATGGGGCGACCAACATTGGCTTTTTCCATGAAGCGCTTAACCTCTCGAAACTCTGGAATCTCCCGGTTCTTTGGGTTTGTGAAAATAACCTCTATGGCATGGGGACGGCGGTAGAGCGTGCTTCGGCTGTTAGCGAAATCCGCCAAAAAGCCTTAGGGTATGATATGCCCAACAGTCGCGTTGACGGCATGGATGTCATTGCGGTACGCGAAGCTGCCCTTGAGGTGATTGATAATATTCGCGGTGGTGGTGGGCCTCATCTGATGGAAATTGTTACCTATCGCTACCGCGGTCACTCTATGGGTGATCCAGAACGATATCGTGCAGCAGAAGAGGTCAAACGCTGGCAAGAAAACGACCCCATCGGCATCTACCGGCGTTATTTGGAGAGTCACTCCATCACCACTGCAGAAAATTTAGATGCTATTGACCAGCGCGTTGAGCAGGAAGTGGCTGAAGCGGTGCGCTTTGCCGAAGAAAGCCCTGAACCACCCCCTGAAACCTTGTTTGAAGACATTTATGCAGAGTGAGGTTGCTATGGCCCGCATTACCTATCGAGAAGCGATATCCAAAGCGCTATGGGAGGAGATGGAAAGAGATCCATCGGTTTTTATCTTGGGTGAAGAGGTTGGTGTTTGGGGTGGCACCTATGCGGTTACCAAGGGTTTTTATGATCATTTTGGTCCCAAGCGAGTAATGGATACTCCAATCGCTGAAGCGACCATTGTGGGTGCAGCGATTGGGGCAGCGTTGACGGGTTTGCGCCCGGTTGCTGAGCTGATGACCATCAACTTTGCTTTCGCGGCGATGGATCACATTGTCAATCAGGCCGCGAAATTACGCTATATGTTTGGCGGACAAATGACTTTGCCATTGGTGATCCGCACGGTCAGTGGTGGCGGACGACAGTTAGGTGCAACTCACTCCCAAACCCCCGATGCAATTTTTGCCCATTTTCCAGGCTTGAAGGTCGTTGCTCCCGGCACACCCGAGGATGCAAAGGGATTGCTAAAAGCGGCAATTCGCTCCAATGACCCCATCTTGTTTATCGAACATGCCACGCTTTACCAGACGCGCGGTGAAGTGCCGGATGAAGACTATGTTATTCCAATCGGAAAATCAAAGATACAAAGGCAAGGGCGTGATGTGACCCTTGTTACCTATAGCAAGATGCTCGAGCTATCTATGAAAGCTGCCGATTTGCTTTCTAAAGAAGGGATCGAGGTAGAGATTGTTGACCTGCGCAGTTTACGCCCGTTGGATATGGAGCCAGTGATACAATCCTTCAAGAAGACCAACCGGGCTGTCATTGTTGAAGAAGGCTGGCGTTCGTACGGAGTGGGTTCGGAGGTGGCTGCTCGAATTTACGAGGAAGCCTTTGATTACGTCGATGCTCCGATAAAACGCATTGCACAGAAAGAGACACCCTTGCCATATAATCGCACTTTGGAACAAATGGCACTCCCGCAGGTTGAAGACATTGTGCGTGCCGTGAAGGAGGTGTTGTAATGGCTGAGATTGTCACCATGCCCAAATTGGGTTTTGACATGGCAGAAGGCACCCTTGTGCGGTGGGTGATTGCCGAAGGGGAAGCGGTGCACAAAGGAGCTGTGCTAGCTGAAATCGAAACCGATAAAGCTACCGTTGAAGTTGAAGCAAATGCCAGCGGTACGTTGTTGCGTCACTTGGTTGAGCAGGGTAGCATCGTTCCGGTAAACACACCCATTGCGATAATTGGTCAGCCAGGGGAAGAAATTCCGTGCGCCTCTGCGGAGGTTGAAGTCGCCGCCCCTCCCCCCCTTGAAAAGACCCAAGGAGTATCCGAAGCTTTACCTGCGGAGGAAATTGCCATTCCGGTCACTGAAGAAGGGATGCTGCCCGGTGGTGTTCGAGCGACGCCGCTTGCCCGCCGTTTAGCCCAAGAGAGCGGCATAGACATCCGCAATGTGCGCGGTTCGGGTCCCTTAGGGCGCATTCGCAAAGAGGATGTAGAAGCCTACATCGAAGAGCAAGCTCGCAAGGCAGCAGAAGCAGCATTACCCCCCGTTCAAACACCCGCACCGGTCACGGTAACTCTACCTTCTTTTGTCCCTGGTGAAGAGCGACGGGTTCCCCTGAGCAAGCTGCGCGCCATCATCGGCAAACGGATGACCCAATCTACGCAGACAACGCCGCACTTCTTCGTTACCCACGAGGTCGATGTCGAGCCGCTGCTGAACTTACGCCAACAAGTCAACCAACTCCTTCCCGATGGAGAGAAGATCTCGGTGAATGATTTCGTCATCCGCGCAACGGCGTTGGCTTTGCGTTCGTTCCCTAATTTGAACGCTTCAATCGATGAAGAAAAAGGCGAAATTATCCAACATGGGGCAGTCAATATCGGCGTGGCAGTTGCTCTCGAGAGCGGATTAATCACCGTTGTTTGTAGAAACGCCGACCAAAAGAGCGTGCGGTTGATTTCTCAAGAAGTCAAAGCATTAGTCAGCCGTGCTAGAGAGGGTAAAGTTCGTCCTGAGGACATTGAAGGTTCAACCTTTTCGATTAGTAACTTAGGAATGTTTGATGTTGCCCAATTTAGTGCGATTATTAATCCTCCAGAAGCAGCCATTTTAGCTGTCGGATCGGCTCGACAAATACCTGTGGTCAAAGACAATTCATTACAGATTGGTTGGCGGATGAACCTGACCATCTCGGTTGATCATCGCGTCTCGGATGGTGCTGAAGCGGCTCAATTCCTGCAAAAGTTAGCCTTGTATCTGGAGACACCATTGCAACTGTTGATTTAACCAACAATCGATGGTATCTTTTGACCGATGGTTGATTTTAACTATGAGATCCGCTATGTTGAAGCGATGCTCCCCGAGTTGGAAAAGTACCTTCACTCGCGAGAACTGTATCGCGTGGTTTTTGTCCCGAAGGAAGGTAACGCACCACCTTATCCAACGCTGACCATTGGCACTTTTCTCCTCGCGTTGAAACGAGCGCAAGGTTTTTCTAAGACGGCTGCAGAACATTCTCGCTGGCAGCAACTATTACAAGAAATCGAACGGTTGCGGATGCGTTGGCGACAAGCTTGGCTCGAAAAAGCCAGGCTTGATTCGGCTTCTCGCCTAAAACGCTGGGGGGATTTTCTAAGAGAGTATTTACAAAAACCTGCTGACCAGATTGACCGTTACACCTATGAAGTGCGCAACCGAGTAATCCTTGAATTGCTAAAAGAGGAGATTCCCGAAAGTCTTGATCTCTGGGATACGCTTGCCCAACTCGATCAACGGTTGCAGGAACGCTGGATTCGGGGGAATTTTATTTGGGAAAGTGACCTAGTATCTCACTTTTCACCCGATCAATTTTGGTTTTTGTGGGGAAAACCTTGTTAGCGACTCTCCGCCAATTCTTAGCGCCGCCTGATCTCCCTCTGACCCAACGGCGGAATTTCATTCGCGTGCAAATCGATGCGGTTGGTGTTGGTTTGGCTAGCGCTGCGGCACCTTTTTTGCCTGTATTTCTTACCCGTCTGGGGGCAACTTCTCAAGAGGTCGGTTATCTAACTAGTATGCCTGCTTTAACGGGCTTAGTTTTGGGGATTTTCATTGGGCAACTTCTGCAGAGGCAACGCAACATTGTCCATTGGTTCAGCGCGGCGCGGTTATTTGTCTTGCTTTCCTATGCCCTTACTGCTCTCTTGATCGAAGTTGTGCCATCATCTTGGTTGATTAAAGCGATTTTACTGCTCTGGGCATTGGTCACTTTACCCCAAACCGTTGTTGCCGTATCGTTCAATGTGGTCATGAATGGGGTTGCAGGACCACAACATCGCTATGATTTGATGAGCCGCCGCTGGTCTATATTGGGCATTACCATGGCGGGCACAACAGCAATCGCAGGACAGATTTTGGAGGTTCTCCCTTTTCCATTAAACTACCAGATTGTCTTCTCGCTCCTTTCTTTAGGTAGTTTGATCAGTTTCTTTTTCTCGTCTAGGATAGAACTTCCCCCAAATCCAGTCGCGGATTTGGTTAGGAAAAGCCAATTTATCTTGCCTGCTTCCAACTTCCTGAGACAAATTTGGAGTGAGAAACCTTTTGTGCGTTTTGTCTCAATTCGCTTTATTTTCCTTCTCGGGACTACCCTGGCTGTACCACTTTTTCCGCTTTATTATGTGCGTGAAGTCAAAGCAAGCGATGCTTGGATCGGTATTTTCAACACAGCTCAAACGGCGGTTCTGTTGGCTGGAGATTTTGCTTGGACGGTCCTATCCCGGAAAAAAGGCTCACGTTTTACCTTGCTGATTACCACTTTTGGGGTATCGCTGTATCCAATCTTGGTTGCTCAAACCCATCAAGTTCAGCTCATTGCTCTGATTGCTGGTGTATCCGGTTTTTTCCAGGCTGGGATTGATTTGGTATTTTTCGACGAGTTAATGAAGACAATTCCAGATGAATTTAGTGCTGTTTTTGTTGCCGTTGTCCAAACCTTAACTCATCTATCCTCGTTTATAGCCCCGATTGTCAGTGCCTGGTTGAGTGATTTCTTGAATATTCCAACTGCATTGATGATTAGTGGGTTAGTGCGGCTCTTAGGTTTTGGTTTATTCTTCACTCTTGGTAGAAAGGAATTTTGACTTGCGGATGACCCAGAACTCTCCATCTCCCGAAATGCAGCGAACGGTAATCTTTGACTTTGATGGCGTTCTAACCGATACCCTGAACGAAATGTTGCGGTTTTCAGATCAAGTGTGCGCTGAGTTAGGGTACCAACGAAAAACAACCCCCGAAGATATTATGGGGTTACCCCGCATGGGCTTTGATCATCTTGCTCGGCAACTGGGCATTGCCGAGCATCACATTCCCCAATATGTTCATAAAGTACTTCAATGTTTCGATGATGCACCGATCACATATCGACTTTATGATGGAGTGGAAGAGGTTATTTGCGATCTTGCTGCTGATTCTGTTCTGGCGATTGTCAGTGGGAACTTGCAGCGAGTCATCCGCAGATTTCTGGTGCAATATCAACTTGATCAATGCTTTTGGCGCATCTTTGGGATCGATCAACCAGGCAACAAATGCGAAAAGATTCAGACCATTCGGCAAAGCATCTCCCTTTCGATACCCACCTTCATGATCGGAGATGCGGTCAGCGACATTCTCGCTGCCAAAGAAGCTGGGGCGGTCAGCATTGCTGTTAGCTGGGGGCATCAAGACAGTCAAAAGCTCCTGCAAGCCCAACCCGATTTTCTTGCCGAGAGACCTCAGGATTTGATTAAGATCATTCGTCTCGATTCATCTTTTCGTTCTCCATAACCTCGTGATAAAATCCCGCCATGACCAGTAGCCATAGTCACCAACACCTTTCTCAAATTCAAGAGACCCGCTCCAACCGCTTGGTCCTCTCGCTAGGAATCACGCTGGCCTTCGTGATCTTCGAGATCATCGGCGGCTACCTAGCCAATAGCCTCGCTCTGCTAACCGATGCAGCTCATAACTTAACCGATGTGCTGACGTTAGCGCTCAGTTGGGTTGCCATCCGTTTGGCATTGAAACCGGCCAACTCGAATCACACGTACGGTTACCACCGCGCCGGGATACTGATTGCCTTTTTCAATGCCGCCACACTGATTGTGATCTCAGGGTTTGTGGGTATCGAAGCCTTCCGCCGCTTTCGCGAGCCATTAGAGGTTCAATCAACATTGATGAGCGTCATCAGCGGAGTTGCCTTTGCAGTTAATCTTGTGACTGCATTACTGATTCGTCATGGTAGCCAAAGCGACCTCAATTTGCGCAGCGCCTATTTGCACTTGATGGGCGATGTTTTCTCGACGCTGGGGGCTTTCGTTGCTGGTATAGTCATCGCCTTTAGCGGTTACAACTGGCTCGATCCCCTTGTCAGCCTCCTCATTGTTGGCTTGATCCTTTGGAACGCGCTGAAAATTATTATCGAAGCAGTACGAATTCTTCTGGAAAGCGCCCCGCGAGATGTAAATATCGAACAACTTGTCGAGGATTTACGCCAAATTCCGGGAGTAAACGATGTTCATGACTTACATGTGTGGAGTATCACCACTGAAATGCGTTCCTTGTCTGCCCACATAGTCACCGACGATATTTCTCTGAGCGAGGGAGCGGTAATCAAGGAAGAAATTAGCCAGCTTTTACGCCAACGATATGCCATCTCTCACGCCACGTTGCAATTAGAATGTGAAGAATGCCAGCCGGCGATGCTATATTGCGACCTCAACCTTAGCCATTCTCGCTAACCAACAGGGATAAAGATGGAATTTCACGTTTCCCGACGCGCTCGGCATAAATATGACTTTGATCAATGGATTTTTACTACCAATGGTAATGTAATCTTTAGCAACTTCCGCGCTGCTCGGGAATTTGCGCAAAAGATCAATGCGAAACGCGATCTAACTCGGTTCCCTGAACAAGTGATTCGCGCAGGGCAGCTCAATGCCATGGGTTTAATCGATGAAATCCTCCATCTCGTGGTTGAAAAGTACCGCCAGCAACGGCGCGCCGATGTGATGGAGGAAGCTCTGATTTTCTTAGAGAGTGTTATTGGGAGAGAGTCGCTCAATGCTTCTTTAGCCCAGTTTGTGGCTGAGTTTCCTCCTACCGATGTTTATCTTAATAAAATCTCAATAGAAGAATATCTTGCGCGCAGCACTACGTATCCGAGTGGAGTCTGGAGTAATCGGGCAGTTACATTAGAAGAAATGCTCCTTTTATGGCTGTCAAATGTCAACCCAGCCTTTGAACCCTTTCAAGAGCTATTTGACGACCGCAATCTGAGCCAAAATACAACCTACTCGCAAATCATTCATCATTTGAGTGCTTTTTTTGAGAAACAACCCACTTTCGGCCCTGAAGATCAAAGTTTGGTCGCCATGCTACGCAGCCCGGCGATCGCTGTTCCGCATTCCCTCCCTGGGCAGTTGGAGTATATTCGCAAGCATTGGGGTTATCTCCTAGGAGATATTCTCAAACGATTGCTCTCTAGCTTGGATCTCGTCAAAGAGGAAGAGAAAGCGATCTTTCCGGGCAGCGGGATTGCGCCGGTCTTGCGTTTTGATAATCTTGAGTGGGAACTTGAACGTTTTAGCCCTGACCGAGAATGGATGCCTCGTGTGGTCATGATGGCGAAAAACACCTATGTGTGGCTCGATCAACTTTCCAAAAAATATCGACGACCAATTACTCGTTTGGATCAAATCCCAGATGAAGAATTAGACCAATTGTCAAGATGGGGGTTTACCGCGCTGTGGTTGATAGGCCTTTGGGAACGCAGCCCAGCCTCGCAGCGCATTAAGCAATTGCGCGGCAACCCAGAAGCAGTTGCTTCAGCATATTCTCTTTTTGACTACAGGATAGCTGCCGATTTGGGTGGCGAAGAAGCGTTTTGCAACCTGCGACATCGCGCTTGGCAACGTGGGATTCGCTTGGCTTCGGATATGGTGCCCAATCACATGGGCATCGACTCGCCATGGGTGATCAATCATCCAGATTGGTTTATTTCTCTAGATTATAGCCCTTTTCCCTCTTACACTTTTAATGGGCCAAATCTCTCTTGGGACCAACGGGTCGGAATCTTTCTGGAAGATCATTACTACAACAACACCGATGCCGCAGTCGTCTTCAAGCGGGTTGACTTCTGGACGGGGAAAGAACTGTACATCTATCACGGTAACGATGGCACTTCCATGCCTTGGAATGACACTGCGCAATTAAACTACTTACTCCCTGAGGTGCGCGAACAAGTTATTCAAACTATCTTACAGGTTGCCCGTCTGTTCCCGATCATCCGCTTTGATGCAGCGATGACCCTTGCCAAACGACATTATCAACGTTTGTGGTTTCCAGAACCCGGCACTGGGGGAGACATTCCCTCCCGCGCTGAACACGCTATGACCAGAGAACAATTCAACGCTGCCTTCCCCAATGAGTTTTGGCGCGAGGTTGTCGACCGAGTTGCCCAAGAAGTCCCTGATACGCTCTTGCTTGCGGAAGCCTTCTGGCTGATGGAAGGCTACTTTGTGCGCACTTTAGGTATGCATCGTGTCTATAACAGTGCCTTCATGAACATGTTGCGCGATGAGAAAAATCAAGAATATCGTTTGGTGATCAAGAACACACTGGAATTTGATCCCCAAATTCTCAAACGGTATGTCAATTTCATGAACAACCCCGATGAACGAACTGCGGTCGATCAATTCGGGAAAGGAGATAAATATTTCGGCATTTGTGTACTTTTGGCAACTCTACCCGGTTTACCTATGTTTGGACATGGGCAGATCGAAGGCTTCGCTGAAAAATATGGTATGGAATATCGCCGTGCGTATTGGGATGAGCAACCAGATTTCGATTTAATAACCCGCCATGAGCAGTGGATCTTTCCCCTGCTGCGCAAACGTTATTTATTTGCCGAAGCTGATCACTTCTTGCTCTATGATTTTCAAACACCGCAAGGTCATGTCAATGAGGATGTTTTTGCATATTCCAACCGCACCGGATCCGAGAAAGCCTTGATAATCTACCATAACCGCTATGCAGAGACTGAAGGGTTTATCCAACATTCGTGCGCTTATCTTCAAAAGAATGCAAGTGGAGAGAAAAAACTCATCCGCAAAAGTCTCGTGGAAGGATTGGAGATTTCAGATGAGGAGAATTCGTTCACGATCTTTCGGGATTCCCTCACCGGGCTAGAATTTCTGAGAAACAATCGTGAACTCCATCAGCGCGGTTTATATCTCGAATTAAATGCTTACCGCTGTTTTGTTTTTCTTGACATTACTACTGTTAGGGACACACCAGATGGTATTTATCGTCGCCTCCATGATGAACTGCAGGGAAGGGGAGTACCGAGTGTTGAGCAAGCCAAAGTGGAAATGCTTCTTCACCCTGTGCGCCAGTCTTTGCGCGAGATGATGAATGCTGGTCAGTGGAATTGGCTGATTCAGCATCGGGTATGTGAATTCAGTGAGGGGGCTATTGGGCATGTGGACGGAGTAGTCCAAGAGGTCAATCACAAGGCTGCAATCTTTGCCCAACGAGTTGAAATATACTTGGCAAAACCCGTAGCTAGCAATCGCTATCAAACCGAACTTACTTGCCTCAGCCGATCACTTTTATCTCATCTCCCTTACTTCCCAGCAAGTCCAACTGTTGAGCGGCTGTGTCAAGGAGATAGCTATACCTGGTCGATCTTATTGGGTTGGATGTTCCTTGCAACTTTGGGAAAATTAGAAGAGGCAGACCCTCAAAAAGCTTCTCAACTCAGTTGGCAATGGTACAGGGAATGGAAGCTCGAAACTTTGTTGGAAGAAGCCTCTCAAGGAATGTTACTAACCGAAGCTGAAGTTCAGCGGGTAAGGATCGCTGTTGAGTTGCTCTTGAAATACTTGCTTCGCATAGACAATGCAAACCGGTTTTCAGAAGAAGATGTGTTAGCGCTCTGGTTTAGCGATGGTTCACTCCGTCAGTTTGTCGGTGTCAATCACTATCAAGGTGTTGATTGGTTTGTCAAGGAGGCTTTTGAGGAATGGCTTGACTTGATTTGTATAACGAGTGTTCTATCAAGGATTTGTCAACGATTGGATATAGAGATCAACTTCACTAGCGCAGTTTGTGAACTAGAGCCTTTCTTGATTACCTTAAAGCAGAAAGCTCAAGAGAGCAAATATCAACTTAGAGAGTTTTTGCGCTTGTGTGGGGTTATGTAGTTAGAGAAAAACCTTAAGAACTTCATCTCCTCTCAAGCCTGTTTTGGGACTGACGACCTTTGTTAGTCTCTTAATAGCCATTGAAGATATATCAATCCCTGTTGCTAGTTCCGTTAATCGGATCGCATGAGCGGCGTAGGCAATAGCGTTTCGAGGCTCAATGCGATCAAAATCATCAAAGAACCAAGCACAAGAAGCATACATGCGTTGACGTTCCACCTGCGCTTCAAGAAGTTGAAGCATGGCTTGATGTTCTGAAGGAATTAATTGCTTCCCGGTCATCTCTCGAAGATAGGCTTCAAGGGAAGATTGACCGAGAAGAACCTTGAGGTAAGCATGACGCAATTCCCATGGATCATCAACCAACCTAGAAACATGATCGAAGTAGATTTGATCGATGTCGGATGCAATCTGATCTAGCGCGTAACGCAAGGCTTTTTTCCAACTTGAATCTCCCGGGGTACAGGCACACCCGGTCGACCAACGCGCTACTCCATGATGGCAACTCCATGAGGTGCGTTGGCGAATGTGAACAGTAGATTGGACAGAAAACCGTTGCAACCACTTTGCTGGATATATCACCTCAATGTTGTTCATGCGGCAGGATTCGGTCAAAAGTCTGTGTAGAAAATACTGACGCAGGGGTTGGTGATGACCGTATAACTCCCCATCCGAAGCTAAAAGGATCAGTTTGGCTTCTGCTCTTTTTTTACCTTCTGTTTGAAATGTCCCAAGTAACCGCTCGGTGACAAATTGGTCGGCATTGACGGTCATTTGGGGATTGAAACTAATTCCACCGCTCAGCGCAGCATGGTAAAAAAAGACAATAATGGATTTTCCTTGTGTCAACTCAACCTTGTATGGATGGGTGACATCAAGTTTTTCTTTGCGCGCTTGCCAGGGAGCTAAAATAGTATAACGAATGCCATGATCTGCTAGAACCTGGAGTGTTTCATCGT
The DNA here is from genome assembly GCA_026415275.1 of Anaerolineales bacterium. Lineage (GTDB taxonomy): Bacteria > Chloroflexota > Anaerolineae > Anaerolineales > UBA4823 > NAK19. The sequence continues at coordinate 7,757 of JAOAHK010000004.1, read as the reverse complement.
CCGCGGCAGTTTCAGGTAGCCACATCCCCAAAGGTTTATGCCCATAGCGGGTTTCAAAATCCATGATTCCCCAGCGAACTTGGGTAACTTTATCCAAGTATGTAGCTAGGGGAAGAATAGTATGATGATAAGGCATTGCCATAGCATTGCCGACTCCCTCCCGCATGATCAGTCGCCGGTCTGCATTGACAATTTCGGATAAGGTGTTGGCGTGTTCGGTTGCCATCCATTCAAGTAGTGTTGGCCCAACATTAAAACTAATGCGCTCATAATTGCCCATTTCCGCGTTGGGGCGATAACACTCTTGATAGATCCTCTCATTCCAATTTGGATAGGGTGCAGCACCGGGTTCAACGGGAATTTGACCCGTACGCGGATCTTCGCGCGGCGGTTGGTAAAAATGGGCATGAACGCAAAGATAATTTTTTGTCATTAACGCCTCAGCGTCTAGAAAAATCGCGCCTGATTATACCTTTAACAAATCATAAAAATCCTTTCAAATAAGCAAGAATTCTTCTCTTTATCAGATTTAGGTGGGGTAAAATAAGAGAAAAAGACCCTGGGATTTAGATCGTGAAGGTATTTTATCTAGCGGCAGAAGCGGAACCCTATGTCAAGGTGGGAGGGTTGGGAGATGTGGCAGGCTCTTTGCCTCATGCCTTGCAGGAGATCACATCAGGAACTGAGTTTGAGATTCGAGTTGCAATCCCTTTCCATGGGGCTATTCAACAGAATCCTCCACTGCTCAAGTTCCTTACCTCATTGCAAATTCCTCATTATCCACAACCTCTACAAGCTCAGGTCTATGAACTAGAACAGGCTTGCGTAAAAACCTACTTTGTCAGTGGAAACCTGTTCACGCTCGACGCACCAGTCTATTCCACAGACACCAGTTTTGATGGCTTAAAATTCACTTTCTTTTCTCTGGCTTGCCTCGAATTTTTGCAAGCGATTGATTGGCGTCCGGATGTCGTGCATGCAAACGATTGGCATACCGCTCCAGCGCTTTATGCCATGCTTATACAGCGGGATGATTTCTTTCGTCAAACAGCTCGGGTCATCACAATTCATAATCTACCCTACCTTGGTCATGGGGCTGCTGAGGCTTTAATGGAATTCGGATTACCTCCAGCGGTCAACTCTCCTTTACCGGTTTGGGCGCAGCAACTTCCCCTTCCTCTGGGAATTTACGCTGCCGACCGCATTATTGCTGTTTCGCCTACATATGCACAAGAAATTCAAACCACCGATTTCGGTGCTGGCTTAGAGGAATACCTCTCTTCTCGGCGGGAGGATATTATTGGCATCCTCAATGGACTTGATCTTAAGGTTTGGGATCCATCTGCTGATAAAAATATTGCTTACACTTATGATCTGCAGAAACTTCATAGAAAAGAGTATAACAAGACGCATTTATATAAGGAGTTGGGTTGGAAGTCCGGGTTGGACTCTCCCTTGATTGGGATGGTTACACGGTTAGATTATCAAAAAGGAGTCGATATTGCGCTCACCACCTTGCGGAATGTTACCGAGTTACCATGGAAAGCCGTTATTCTTGGCACTGGGAATCCAGCGCTTGAACAAGCGGTTTACCAATTGCAACTTGAAATGCCGGATAGATTGCGCGCCGTTCTACGTTTTGATCCTGTTCTAAGTCACCGTGTATATGCGGCAGCGGATATTCTCCTAATTCCCTCTCGCTATGAGCCATGTGGGTTGGCACAGATGATCGCTATGCGTTACGGAACCATACCCATTGGCCGAGCGACAGGAGGATTGCGAGATACAATCCTAGACAATGGCAATCCATACACATCAACTGGCTTCCTGTTTGGGCGCCCTCAGAGTGAAGAATTGGACGCGACATTGCGAAGAGCCATTCAACTCTTTTCTAATCGGCGAGCTTGGCGAGCCATGCAACGCAATGGAATGACTCAGGATTTTTCGTGGGCACGTTCAGCAAGAGAGTATCTCAATGTTTATCAACAAGTAGTTAAAGCGAAGGAAATTGATTCGGTTTCTGTAGAGGCTAAAGTATGAAAACTCGAGCTGTCATCTTAGCTGGTGGAGAAGGGTGCCGTTTGAGTGTTCTGACAGCAAAACGCACCAAACCCGCGGTTCCTTTCGCCGGCAAATACCGCATCATCGATTTTACTCTCTCGAATTGCGTCAATTCGGGGATTTTTGATGTCATGATCTTACTCCAATACCGCCCCCATTCCTTGATCGAACATATTGGCGCTGGGGGACCTTGGGACCTAGATCGTGATTTTACTGGCGGAGTGCGTCTCTATACCCCATTTCGGGGAAGGCGTAGCGCAGATTGGTATTTGGGCACTGCAGACGCTGTGCAACAAAACTTCAGCTTTATCAAACATAACAATCCGGACACGATCTTAATCCTCTCTGGCGATCATGTATATTGCATGGATTACGATGCATTGATTGCCTTTCACCATGACCACGACGCCGATTTGACTATGGCAACCATTCGAGTTCCAATGGAAGAAGCATCCCGTTTCGGGATTGTCGAGGTTGACTCAAACTATCGGGTGACCTCTTTTATTGAGAAACCGGAGCATCCACCCTCTAATTTAGCCAATATGGGGGTATACGTTTTTCGCATCGATGTCTTGGATAAATCACTTTGGGAAGATCATAAAAATCCTGATTCTTCCCATGATTTTGGCAAGGATATCCTACCCAAGCTGGTGCGCAATGGTGCGCGTGTGATGGGGTTTCCCTATAGTGGTTATTGGGTGGACGTAGGTACAACTTATACCTATTGGAAAGCCCACATGGATTTGCTAAACGAGAAGCCGTCAATTGACCTGAATGACCGCTCTTGGGTGATTCACACCCGCACAGAGGAACGTCCTCCTGCGCGCATTGCCCGTGATGCCTTAATTCAAGATAGCTTGATTTCTGATGGGTGCGTCATAGCCAAAGGTGCAGTCATCGAACGAAGTGTGCTTTCCCCTGGTGTACGGGTGCAGGAGAATGCTAGGATTCGCGAGTCAATCATCCTGACTGATACCCTCATCGAAAGCGGAGCCTTGATCGAACGTTCAATTTTAGACAAGCATGTCTTGGTAGGGAAAAATGCACGTATCGGATCAATGAGTGCTGAACCAATTCAATTTGCCATGATTGGAAAAAATAGTTATGTCCCGGAGAACTTTATTATCGAAGCCGGCGCCTTGATTTATCCCGATGTAACCATTGCAGATTATCCTTCTGACCATATCTCTGGCGATGCGATCATCGAAAACAAACGCGAACCCTTCGATATTTAAGCGCACTGGCGGTATCCTACTGCATCCGATAAGCCTTCCGGGACATTGGGGTATTGGCGAACTTGGCGACCAAGCCCTTCGTTGGATTGATTTCCTCAAGCAGAGCAGTTGCGGTCTTTGGCAAATTCTCCCTCTCGGACCAACTGGTTACGGGGACTCACCTTATCAGTGTTTTTCTTCCTTTGCTGGTAATCCCAATTTGATTAGCATAGAGCTTCTTTACCAAGAAAATTTACTTGATCAAACGGATCTGAAAGATGCACCAAATTTTTCCCCTGATAGAGTGGACTTTGGGAGACTTATTCCTTGGAAAAATCATCTGCTTAATCGAGCATACCAAAACTTCCGTCAGCGACATCTTTCTGAGTTGCAAGAGAAGTTTGAAACGTTCTGCGCTCAACACACGGATTGGTTAGATGATTTTGCCCTATTCATGACGCTGAAAGCAGCACACAAGGGGCGAGTCTGGATGGAGTGGGATGAACCCTATCGAGTCCGTTCACCCAAGGCGTTACAGGCTTTTCTTGCTACCCATAATGAGGGTGTGGATGCTTTCCGATTTCAGCAATTTCTGTTCTTTCGCCAATGGAGTGAGATACGAACCAAGGCAAACGAAGCTGGAATACGGATCGTTGGTGATGTACCTATATTTGTCGCTCAAGATAGCTGCGATGTCTGGTGTAATCCGCAGTTATTCAAGCTCAACCCCCAAGGATACCCCCGTGTCGTTGCTGGCGTACCGCCGGATTACTTTTCTCCAACAGGACAGCGTTGGGGAAATCCTCTTTATAACTGGAAAGCTCATCGCCACACTCGTTTTGATTGGTGGAAGAAACGGATCAGGCATGCGCTAACCCAAGTCGACATAATCCGCATTGACCATTTCCGTGGCTTTTGTGCTTGTTGGGAAATACCTGCCCACCTCCCTACCGCAGAGAAGGGACGCTGGGTTAGGTCCCCGGGAAAAAGTCTGCTTAGGCTTCTGACCGCTGAACTCGGTGGGGAATTACCCTTCATCGCAGAGGATTTAGGTGTAATCACTCCCGATGTGATTGAATTGCGAGAGGCATTTCAATTGCCGGGAATGAAAGTTTTACAATTTGCTTTTGATGGTGACGATCCCCGCAACCCTTTCTTACCTCATAATTATGTGCCTCTTTGTGTTGCTTACACTGGCACACACGACAACGATACCACTTTTTGCTGGTATGCAAGCTTGGATGAGCGGGTTCAAGAAATAGCGCGCAATTATCTTCCTCTAATCGACCAAGATCCAGCATGGCAATTGATTCGATCTGCGTGGGCATCAGTTGCAGTCTTTGCTATTGCCCCGCTTCAGGATTTCCTGCGCCTAGGAAGTGAAGCGCGTTTGAATTTTCCGGGCAGGGTGGGACAATATTGGAGTTGGCGAGCTACGGAAGATGGATTGAATGGTCATCTCGCTGAGCAGATCGCGAAGCTAAACTACCAGTATAACCGTCATCCTTATTACTAAGGTGATGAAAATTAGCTCCTCAATTCGCGCAAGTTTTGCCAAAGCAGAAACAAACCGGCTAAAAAAACTCCAGCCAAGACAATCTGCCAGAAGAACTGGAAAAACAGGACGAAGGCCGAGACAATTGCCAAACCGATTGAGATGCTGTTGATCAACCGGGCTAGCTGACCGCGTAAGCTTGCCTCGATAAACACTAGACTACCAATCAATGCCGCTAGCCCGATCAGAAAATAGGGTCGTTCAAACCACCACAACACGACGACGCCGACGAAAAGGATGCCAACGCTGAGTGCAGCAATCCCCTCAGCTAACGAATTTAAGTTCGTGCTCTCAGGCAAAGGTTGATGGGAATGGCGGATATGTGTCCGAATCGGGAGCGATTCCCCTTCGCTAAGGCGTTGGCGATAATCTCTTAATAATTCTCGAGCGCGTTTTATCTCCGCCAGTTCGCGTTTCGCGCTCCATAAATCTTTTGCGGTTATGGTTATCTTTTTGTTCAGGTCTGTGCGAGCTTTTTCTTGGTCAACCTGGGAGGCAAGGACTTGCTGCGTAAGCTCAAGTTTTTGAAGCTCTTTTGCCAATGACCGAATTTGTTGCTCTAGATTGCAAATCTGTTCGTCAAATGATTGAATTTGTTCCGAGAGCCGTTCGCCAATTTGATGCGGCGGAGTGACTTTATCTAAGCCAGCCCATCCTAACGGATCGATCCAACGGCGGCGGAAAGCTCCATCGCGATCATAGATTGGTCCTGCAGGAGCATTTTCGCCGGCAATCGGATCCTCAGCATATAAGCCCCAAAGACCGCGATAGCGGCTTGCCCAAGCTGTTGTTTCATCGAAAAGGATGGCATCCCATTGTCTTGTGCCGCTTACACCGATGGAAATCCCATCCCCGCGAGCATAATCCACAAATGGAACACGAAAGACAAAGGTGGATTTTTGGGTTTCTTTAGACCCTGCCTGGCGGAGAAAGTCATACCAGATCGATTGCAACCAATTGACCACTAAAGCAAGCGGGCGTAAAAAAGGCAATTCGACTTCGCTCATATATTCCCCCTTCTGAAAATAACTAGCATGGCTCCCTGCACCGACGTAAACCACCGGGTGGTCGCCAATTTTTTCCAACTCAGGGTCACTCCAATGCCTTCTCAGATCATCGCCCTCGAAGTCATGTGAAGCATAAGCTACCCAGAGTGGCTCTAGCTGATCAACTGTCTCTTCACCACCAGCGGAAGCAGAATTCTTTATAACACAATAGATGGAAACCATCTCCCAATCCCCTTCATGGTCGTTCACCCCAAAGAATCCAGAGCGCCAATTGTTGAAGGGATAAAAGTACCAATATTGTAAAATGACCCATCCATTCTCACGAACTATTCGACCGTAGTAGCAATAACGCTCGTCTTTTTTTTGCCGTTGGCGATAGACAAAAGCAGCGGTTGCGGCTGTGTCCCCGGGCACTCGCCCTCGCCAAAATAGCGAAAGACTGAAGATGGCATCGATCAAGCGAGAGGTATAGCCAACGCGCGCCAATCTAGCCCGCCCTGGCTGAAAAATATCTTCGACGGAGTGATGGGTTAAACGTTCAACTGCATCGGCAATTGAATGCTTGGCAAGATCCAAGACATCCATAGGTTCGATAAATTTCAAATAGAGCACACTGCCTGATTCGATATTCCAGTCTTTTGTCAACAACTCAAGGGTCAGTTTGCCTTGAGGGACAAGTTCCTGAGCAGGTTTTCTGGGGGGCTTAACCCACAAGCTGCATTGCGAGACGTACCAATCGATATCGACGGGGAAAAAGCGCTCGCCTTTGGTGAAACGCAAAATGGGCTCAAAACGCTTCAGAATACGTAAATCGTAATCTGTGTCGGTCATATCTTGCGATTCGTCCGCCGTAAAGCTGCTTGAACTTCATCCAAGTTCAGGTAAAAAACCAAGAAAATTCCCACAGCCATGCCCACATAATTCGGGCGTTGACGCACGTAGTTAACTAAGCCAATAAACAACCCCAATCCTTGCAGGGTCATAGAGAAAAGCCAAGCCCAACTTGCCAAACGCAACAAGCCTAGGCTGACGAGGATCATAGCTAACCCCAAAACCAAAAGGACAAGCACATTCGAAAAGCTCTCGAAAAGAGGTAACGGAATGTATTGCCACTCCCCAAAGCGCGTCCACACATTCCAACCAGCCAATCTCCCTTGATAAAGACCGGCTCCCAATAGCCCAAGCCCCTGCAAGATTTGAATGATGGCTAGAATCACCACGCTGCGCGGCAAGGAAGATTGTCTTTTCTCAATTTCTGTCTGCTCAGTTTTTCTGGTCAAGGTCTCCGCTACCCGGTACTTCTAACTGCGTTGCTTTGATTCTCGGCACAGCTCGCTTGAGCTCTTTTTGAGAGACACGATTTGTGCGACCACAATGTGGGCAAATTGCGTTGTAGTGATGTAACTTCTGTTGCTCTAATTCTTCTAATGCGTTGAGAAGAGCTTCTTTTGTCAGCGCAAAAGGTTTCTGGCAATGTTGACAGCGAATTTGCATCGGTCAACCTCCTTTCGTATATAAGTATACATTACTTCCTTCAGCGGAGAATGGTTTGATGACACGTAGTAAAATTTCCGTTTGGGTTTGGAGATACCTATTTTGATCAAGCTAGACCACAAGGGACACTAAGAGCAGTGGTAGTAGTTGGTCGTTGCCCCTGTTGTTTTGAGGACGTTCAAGTATAATCAACCCACTATATATAATCTTGAGATTGGGTTAATCAAATCAGAAATCAATCTAGCACTCTTAAGAGCTAGCTTCTCACTAGCCTATCCTCACCAAAACTGATCTTGATCGTATGGACTGACATCCCTTAGGAAAACTGAGTCAAGTCAATAGGAGTATTTTATGACCGGCACGCTTTTGAATATCTTAACTGTTCTAGTTGGAGGAAGTGTTGGTGTGTTCTTTGGAGCGAAATTG
>JAOAHK010000049.1 GCA_026415275.1 Anaerolineales bacterium | reverse complement strand
TCCTGAATCAGCCGTGCGATATAACCGCTCGCCAATCCAAATCCATCCATCCTGTTCGCTCAAGCGGTCAAAAGCCTGAATACTTACCGATAAATCACTTTCGCTTTGGGCAACGGAAGTAGAGAATCGAACGACAGAAAAGAGAATAATACCCAAAGAAAATATGACCCCCATCCAAATAACGAAATGTGAATTCTCCCATTTCCAATGAGGATGCTCCATGATGGTGATATTTTACCTTTGAAACCCACCTGAGAGAGGGCAAACGGGCTTGCAACTTCGTTAGCCTAAACGGACGCCCAATATTTATAATACCGATTAGCCCAAAAAACGTCGTAGAGAAGCCGCCCGTACGATTAATTCTCCCAAACGTTCATGGCGATTGTGGTGAAGCGATTCGGTAACCTCACGTGTGAGGCGCAAATGATCTAGATTGGGCTGATACTCAATTTTCAATCGTTCAACAGCCTGACAAATGCGTGAAGGCAAATAAGGGCTATCCAAATCAACATATTGGAGCGCCTCAGCTAAATCGGCATCAAAATTTACAATCGTTTGTCGTAAAAAGCTGATCTCATCCGGCGAAAGGACATGCAGCCCGAGCAATTCGGGGGGAATCCCTAAGGAATACAGAGAACATGTAAAAGCAATTGCGCGCGGCAGTTGGATGCCGCTCACATTGCGGAAATAGCCGAACAAGCCCGAATGCGACTTCCGTTTTCTGCGGCGCGGGACATATTTTGCAATCGTAGTGATCAGTTGCGCTAATTGGGTTACCTGTTCGCGATAGGCCACAGTCGTCTTCTCGATAATTGTCAAACACCGTTCCTGATCAACCTCACTCGCTCTGCCGCGCGGGATCGCCTTGAGTTTTTGAATAGCTGTGACAACTTCCAGCGGCGAATAGTCATACTTGAACGCCGATTGGATGGTAAATGTCTGAACAGAAGAAAACTCCTGTGCGATCTGTTCAACCGTCGTTGGTTTGAGATGACCGCGAAAAGAAGCTGAGCCCATTCCCAATATCGGATAAAGTTCAATACCGAGTCTTTGGGAGAGTTGATCCAATTGATACAGGGCAATCTTATTCGCCAAAACCGTAGCGATTAATCCTGAATTCATTGCTGGGTCGGAGCGCGCCAGAAAGACGCGTTGATATTCCAATTCTTTATCGCGCAAAAATTCTTCGATCACTTGCGCCGCGTTGAGCAAATGTTCTACCCCCTCAAACAGCGGGATAACGTTAATCCGTTGCGGGCGAAAACTCCCTAACCATTCGCCAATCGTAATCGTATCCCCCGGAATTTGTTGGGTATCCTTAGCAGCGATGTAATGCACATAGTAGTTATAAACCCGATTGATGTCAGCAGCCGAGACCGTCATCGGGAGGATCACTTCAAAGATTGGCGGCGGGCTATCGGGGTTGAAGAGGATCGCGGCATCATAGGAGCGTGGAATGCTGCCTAAGGTTTCAAGCAGAATCTTCGCTTCGGTCTTTTCAATTGCCGGGTTCGGAACGCGGGGTGTGATAAAGACATGCTCTCCGAGAAAAACCTGGCGGAAGAAAGGTTCATAAGTCGAGAGCAACTTCTTGACCACGAAATTATCCACTTCTTTGCCTTCATAATCCCACATCTGCTCATCGCAACCAAGATGTGAGAACACATAATAAGCTTCCTGAACCTCATCCTCTCCTTGCAACTCTGCATCGGAGGCAAAGAAGGGAATCTGAACATTATCGGGATGTTGGGTGCTCATACAGCGCGGGATATGGGACATCGCACACCTCGCTAGGGAGATATTAGCGGGGAATTATACCAGAACATAGAACATATATTGACATTTAGACAATCTTCATGTATACTGGACTTTGTAAGTTTATTGTACTTACAAAGTGAGTGTCTCCTATGCCTCTGATAAAAGCTACCCATCAACAGACAAAAGAACATAATCGAAACTTAGTTTTGAAAAACATATTTGATCGCGAGAAAATCAGTCGGGCAGAACTCTCGCGCATCACAAGATTGACGCGCACGACCGTTTCCGAGATCGTAACAGATTTGCTTGATGAAGGCTTGGTCACTGAAATTGGTGTGGGCGAATCTATTGGAGGAAAATCCCCTATATTATTAAGCCTTGCCAAAGACTCCCGATGCTTAATTGGTTTGGATATTGCTCAAAATCATGTTCGAGGAGCAGTAGTGAATTTACGTGGGGAAATCAAGAAGACGGTCACTGCGCCAGTAGTAGACCGCTTTGGCGAAAAACCCCTAAAGCAAATTTTCGAGATCTTAGATCAACTGATGAAATCGCCTTGCCGCCCGATTAGCGGCATCGGGATTGGAGCACCGGGTCTGATCAACACATCGGAGGGCATCGTAATAAATGCAGTAAATTTTGATTGGAAAGATTTTCCTTTAGCCAAAATTCTTCGGGAACGTTATCAATTGCCAGTTTATATTTACAATGATTGTCAGGCAGCAGCGATGGGGGAATACCTCTATGGGGGATATCACCAAAAAGGCGAAAATTTAGTGGTCATTAATGTGGGTTACGGTATCGGATCGGGCATTATCATAAACGGGAAACTGTTTCAGGGGGATGATGGAGGTGCCGGCGAAATTGGTCACGTGGTCGTGGTGCATAAGGAGGCAAAACCTTGCCGCTGTGGACATTATGGATGTTTAGAATCGGTGGCTAGCGCTCAAGCTATCTTGCGAGACGCAAAAGAATTGCTTCATTTCCCAGATCGTCCCTCTTTATCAGAACTTTCAGAGATTGCTATTTTAGATGAGATTGAGAAAGCATATATTGCCGGACATCCGGCTATTAGAGAGCTAATCCTAAGTTCCGCCCGGTACTTAGGCTACGCTATAGCAAGTCTAGTAGGCACACTAAACATTCACCAGATCGTACTTATTGGGGAAATGACTCGATTTGGGCCGGCCTGGTTGGATGTGATTCGAGATACGATGTTAAGAGCTTCGCTTTCCAGATTGGCAAACTCCACTTCTATAGAGATTGGTAAGCTTGAAAACAACTCCACCTTACTCGGGGCGATAGCTTTGCTGGTTAACAATTACTCTCTTCTCTTTATGAAAAATTCTGCAAGAACCATGCTATGAAAATCACAGAGAGCTTTACTTTGGCTAATGAAAGGAGGTGTCAAATTCAGATACAGGCATAAAAATTTCAACACTATAACCTATCTTTATATCCTAAATCGTGAGGAGAATGGAAAATGGAAGGCTCATCTATTTGGAAAAAGTTACTCGTTCTACTTGTTCTTGCCAGCTTTATAATAGGTTGTCAGCCCCCGGCTCAACCAACCCCTGAAGCCCAACCACCTGCAGTGGAAGAGACACAACCGCCCTCTGAAGCAAAACCCGTTGAGCTCACTTTTGTCACCTGGTCGTATGGTGTAGAAACAATCGCAGATAACATCAAAAAGTTTCAAGAACGTTATCCCAACATAACCGTCACCCACAAAGACTACTCATGGCTTGAATATCACGACACGATGGTGGCAGCCTTTGCAGCCGAAAACTATCCCGACCTAGTATATGGTTCGGATCACTGGCTTCAAGAATGGGCATCTGCAGGCTGGCTGGTTCCCATTGAGGATTATTGCCCCGACGTAAAAGAGTACTCTGCCGAACTAGCTCCTTATGCTCTCGAGGGCATGACTTATGAAGGCAAGGTCTACGGCTTATCTTATTACGCCGATACAATCGACTTTGTATATAATGAAGCCCTTCTAAAGAAAGCTGGCTTCGACAAAGCTCCAGAGACCTGGGATGATGTTTATACAATGGCAAAAGCCCTCAAAGAGCAAGGATTGCAATATCCTATTATCATGGCTTGGTCACAGAAGGAAGGTGCATTCCCCGAAGCGTGGACTTCCATGGTTTTCAGTCAGCATGAGGGCCATCATGCCCTATTCGACGCTGATCTAAAACCAACCTTCAATAAAGAAGGCAGCGCCGCATACCAAATCATGGAATGGCTGGTCAAAGTTTACAATGAGGGGTTATTCAATCCGGCAAGCTTGACAACAGCGGAAATCGACCAAGTAAAGGCAATGCAAGCCGGCCAAGCAGCCTTTACCATCTTCCCGCAATATAACATGGCTGAAGTCAATAAACCAGGTAGTGGAGAGTACGCTGGTCAGTTCAAGATCGCTCTCATGCCCGGAAAGAGCCATGCTACCGTTGGCTATGTACGTTTCTACGCAATGACCCCCGGTGTTGTGAACAAAGGGCCTGAATACATCGACGCAGCGTGCAAATTCTTGCACTACTTTGGTGGTAAGACCGATGGTCAATATCTTGTCGTTAAACGCTGGGCTGTCGAGAACGGCTTAGGTTTTGCGCAATTACCTCTCTACCAAGATCCAGATGTGATTGCTGCATTTAGCTCTTGGGGAGATGTGCCTACCATTGAGCAACAGGCAAAGCTCGCCCGCTCTAAGGAGGGTTTAACAACCTGGTATGGAGCTTGGGATATCTTTGCTCGCGCCGAGATCCACAAGGCCATATTGGGAGAAACGCCAATTGTGGATGCCCTGAACAATATGGCTAACAAATGGCTTGAACTAGCCCAGTAATCGCTTGACCGAAGACCGAGGGCAATGATCGTATCGATTGCCCTCGGTCTTTTTCAGGCGGATGTTTTCTGGAGGTAAGAAATGACCACCCTAGATCACGCCGTAATTCGAAGAAAAGCCAAACTATGGGATCGTCTTTATCCCTATTTTTCGGTGTTACTTCCTATTCTAGTTATTGGGTTATTTACAATTTACCCTGTCTTATACGCAGTCCGCATAAGTTTTTATCAGTATATTCTGACCAAACCAAAAGTGCATCCTTTTGTCGGACTTGCAAACTATATCGAGGTTGTTACCAGTTACTACTTCCGCAACTCCTTGATCAATACGGCGGTCTACACGGTGGCAGCAGTGATTGGGATCACCCTTTTTGGATTGGGCGTTGCCTTGCTATTGAACAGCAAAATTCGCTCTGCGAATGCCTTGCGGGTCATTATCTTGTTACCATGGGCAATTCCAGCCGTGGTCGGGGGACTAATTTGGAAATGGATCCTCAACTCAGATTTCGGAATCCTCAATGGAATCCTTTACGCGGCCGGGTTTATCAAAGAATATATACCTTTCCTAGCCAACCCCAATTTGGCCAAATTAAGCCTGATCATGGCTGCAATTTGGAAAGAGGGACCTTTAGCCGCTATATTTTTTCTAGCTGGATTACAGTTAATTCCGAATGAACTCTACGAGGCAGCAAAAATTGATGGCGGGGGTGGATGGAAAATCTTTCGTCATGTCACATTGCCATTATTGAAACCGATTATTCTTATTGTAGTAATTTACGAGACAATTACAGCCATTCTTGTTTTCGATTTGATCTATGTAATGACTGGCGGCGGGCCAGGTGATGCTACATCTATGATCAGTTGGTTTGCCTATGCAGAAATTTTCAAAAACTTGAATCTCGGTCATGGAGTTGCTTTAGCGGTCATTATTGCTCTCATCATTCTGGCTCTCATCTTAGCATACCTACGCATCATCAAGTACGAAGAAGTTGTCGGATAAGAGGTGTGAAATGGGAATTACCCTTAAGCGTCAAATTGGTTCTTTTTTCGGCAACCTATTGGTTTTTCTTCTTATCATCTATATCCTTGGACCTTTCCTTTGGATGGCAATTGCCAGTTTTCAAGGAGAAAATGAATTATTAAAACGACCTCCTAGTATTATTCCCCAAAACCCCACGACCGATAATTATCGTTACGTCTTCACGGGGGAGATCCCCACAGCTTATGAAGTTAAGGGTCAACTACGCAGCCGTATTTCTCAAGAAGCTCGTCTTATCGCGCCAGCACTTAAGAATAGCTTTATCGTTGCAATCGTCGTTATGGTGATAAATTTACTCATTGGAACACCAGCAGCTTACACCTTCGCCCGGATCAATTTTCGAGGTAAAGCGCTTTGGTACAACTTTATTCTGGGGAGTCGCCTAATCCCTGTCATGGCAGTAGCTATCCCATATTATGTCATTATAAAAAACTTAAAGCTTCTCGACACTTATCAAGGTCTGATCCTGATCTATTGTGCCTTGACCTTGCCTTTCACAATTTGGTTCCTTTCTATGTATATTTCTAACATACCGCGTGAGATGGAAGATGCAGCTCTAGTGGATGGCTGCACTCCTTTCCAAGCTCTAGTAAATATTGTCGTGCCGCTAATGGCACCCGGCCTAGTTGCAGCTTCCGCCTTCGCATTTATGACATCATATAATGAGTTTCTATTCGCTAGGTTGATCACTCAATCCATCAAATCCCAAACAGGACCGGTGATTATCGCTTCAATCGCCGGCAACCCCGATGCTTCTTATTCGCTGATCTCAGTCTGTATCACATTGGGTTTAATTCCACCCCTCATCCTTGCCATAACCATGCGAAAATGGCTAACAGAAGGATTGTCCGCCTCAATTACTTTTCGATAATTAGCTTGGAGAGATGCTATGGGTGAAAGGGATGCGTTTTCTACCACGAGAGTATATGAAGACACAATAGTGCTTCCCACCTATTTAATTAGAGCCGAGAATCCCAATCCCATCTTCCGATCTCAATACGGCGTGGCAATGATCTATCCTTACACGCTACTCGACGACATAGACTCTCGCCCCACTCCGAAGAAATACAGGATTCTCTGGTTGGAAAATGCCTATCTACGCGTGGGCGTGATTCCTGACTTGGGGGGCCGGGTATACTCAGTGTTCGACAAAATCACACAGAAGGACGTTTTTTATAAGAACAACGTTGTCAAGTTTTCTCCGCTTGCTATTCGAGGGGCATTTTTCTCCGGCGGGATTGAGTTCAGCTTTCCCGTTGCCCATGCCCCAACCACCGCCGATCCTGTCAATTGGTCAATTCGCCAAAACACGGATGGCAGCGCAAGTATTTCTTTTGGGGGAATTGAGCATATGTCCCGTATGAGATGGATGATAACGCTCACTTTATACCCTAACCGTTGTGCTCTCGCTCAGGATGTATGCTTAAGCAATCCTTATTTCCTGCCTGGCCGGTATCATTACTGGACAAATGCCTCTCTCATCGCCGATGACCAGACCGAGTTCATATACCCTTTACGGAGAGTCCGCTCTTACGAATTTGCTGGAACTTCTCCTTGGCCGTATGGACGCCTTGATCTAATTAGCCAGGATGAAGGGTTGCCGGGAATGGAAGGGACACCAAAATGGCCGGTCGAAGTGATGCATGAACCGTTCAATTTCCGTTGGCAGAAAAATATGCTCACCCATGTTTCCATCTTCGGACGGGATGTGAGATGGAACTTCTTCGGTGCCTGGCAACACTCTGAGAATGATGGCTATGCTCACTACGCCGATCATCACGACGTCGCCGGAATGAAGCTATGGTCTTGGGGAAATGCTCCCATCGGGATAGTGAACCAAAGCGCGCTCACTGACGATGGGTCTTTGTATGCCGAAACGCAATGTGGCGCAATGGAGACCCAACTCGATTTTGATTTTCTGCAACCTTTCCAAACAAAAACCTGGCGAGAATGGTGGATCCCTTTACGAGGCATCCATGGTCTTACCTGTGCTGCGCAAGATGTAGCCGCTAACCTGCGCCTAAAACCCACAGAGCAGAGCGATGAATATGAACTATTCCTGGGCATTTGTCCTGCCTATAAAATTGATCAAGCAACTGTGAAAGTCTTTACACCTCATCACGAATTTGTAGACGAAGTCATTTCGCTATCACCTGAGGTTCCCTTCGTCTCGAGCCGGAGGATGAGTTCTAGAAAACTCGGCAATGAACCTCTCTCAATCCAAATCCTCACTTCGTCAGGAGAGGTGCTGCTAGACTACACCTTCGATCGAGAGAGTGAGCAGACCTCAAGAACGACCGAGGACAAGGTCAAAAGTACCGCTGCCGAGAACAGGCATTACCACAAAGGCCTTTATTTTGAAAAGCTCGATCAGCGAGATCAAGCCCTCTTTCACTACCAAGAAGCCCTTAAGGAGACATCTCATCAAGCCGAAGCACACTTCCGGATGGCACTCCTCTATTTACGCGCTGCTGACTTTTCTAGTGCATCTTCTCATTTTCAGAATGCACTAGCACACGCATATCGTGATGCAGATTACTTTCTCGGATTTATCAAAACACTGGAGAACTCTGCTCAGCAAGCCCTGCAGCATCTTGGGAACCTATCTCCCGACTCATCCTACTTTCTTGCTGCCGAGATCATCCATGTCGGGATTCAGGTGCGCCATGGAAACATCGAAAAGGCTATTGGAAGATTAGAAGGCTTGATTCAAACGGCTTCAGAACCCTCTATCCTCCGCACTCTGCTCGCCATTCTTTATCGGAAAGCCGGGAAGTCAAAAGAAGCAATGGAGCTGCTACAACAAACCTTCAACGCTGATCCTCTAAGCCATGCTATTCTAAGGGAGTTATATCTTCTAACCAAGCAGCTAAGCTTCTCTCAGGCCCTCGAAAGACATCTCAGGGACGATCCTCAGTATATCTTAGATTTAGCGTGTTTTTATATCGGGATTGGTCTTCTCGACGATGCGTTAGAGATACTGGAGAACTACAAGGTTGATTTCCCCTACCCGATGGTAGGGTATTTAGGGTGGTGGCTTTGCATTTCAATGGGCAATCTGGAAAAAGCTAGAGAATGGCACCAATTTGCAACAAACTGCAAACCGGATTTGTGCTTCCCAAGTCGTCTTGAGGAAATTGTGGCACTGACCTCCGCTCTCGAACACTATCCAGACGACAACTTCGCCCGCTATTACCTCGGCAACTTCCTTTATGCCCGTCAGAGGTATGAGGAGGCTATCAAACTATGGCAGGAAGCTGCAGTCAAAACAAACAACTTTGACGTCATCTTCCGTAATCTCGGGTGGGCAAAGTGGAAACACGAGAAGGATTATCAAAAGGCTATTGAATATTTCGAACTTGCTCTCTCTTTGAATCCTCACAATCAAGATTTATACCTCCATCTTGATGACCTTTATAAACAGCAAAATCTGCGAGAAAAAAGAGAGAAACTCCTTGAGAAAATTACCTTATTGCCCCATCTTCGAGAAGATGTTCGCAAACGACGTGTTCTCATGCTCGTTGAGTTAGGTTATGAAGAAGAAGCAATTCAAATCATGACGAACGAAAAATTCGTGCCGCTAGAGATGGATCAAACATTTCACGATGTTTACGTCCAGGCCTATCTTCAAAGAGCAAAACGGCACCTAGCCGCCGGCTCTGTAGAGAAAGCCATTGGGGACTACCTTAAAGCCCTAGAATATCCTATCAATCTAGGGGTTGGACAACCACCCGATCTACGACAAGCGCGTATATATTATTTCTTAGGATTAGCTTACGAATCTATCGGGCAATACCAAGATGCCTTGAAAGCATGGCATTGCGCAGTACGCGAATTCCATCCAAGTCAAAGTGAAAATTATCCGTATGTCGAGAAAGCTTTAGACAAGATCAATCGGTATAGCGAGTTAGGATTAGAACTATCCTGACCATAAAACAGGAACATCCACATTAAACGGAGGTAAAAACATGAAAGTGCTATATGCCGGAGATGCATGTTCGAAAATTGGACCATTGTTTGTCGCTTCCCCCTTCAACTTAGAAGTCAAAGGATTCTCTCATCACATTTGGGGACAACCCTTGATCGATGCCTTGAAAAAAGGCGGGATCGAAGTCACCCACATGACAAACGAGCAAGCAATTTCTGACTTTCCACGCACAGTGGAGGGATTGTCTGAGTATGATGTATTGATCCTTAGCGACTGTGAATGTGAGGTACTTGCTCTGTATCCTTTCTGGATACCAGGCACTCCCTTGCCACGCACAAACCGATTGAAAGCGATTCGTGAATTCACTCGCAACGGGGGAGGACTATTGATGATCGGTGGTTGGTCGTCCTTCAGTGGTCGCTTTGGACACGGTGGATATTACAACACACCCATCGAAGAGGCATTACCCGTAACTTGCATGAAAGGGATGGATGACCGCGTTGAAACACCAGAGGGAGTTAAGGTTCACATCCAAAAACCCGACCATCCGATCCTAAAAGGAATTCCATGGGACGACTGCCCTGTCTTCGAGGGTTACAATCGAATTTTCCCTAAGGAAGGCTCCGAAGTATTGGCTACTATCGGAGAAGGTGAGGATGAGTCTCCGCTGATTGTTACTTGGCACTTTGGTAATGGTCGTGCCATGGCTTTTGCCAGTGATTGCAGCCCTCACTGGGCAGAATATTTCCAACCCTGGGAATACTACGGACAGTTCTGGCG
>JAOAHK010000048.1 GCA_026415275.1 Anaerolineales bacterium | reverse complement strand
GTACCAGACGTTCTAAAGCCCCTAAAGTTCTTTCAACTGGCGTTGCATAAGAAAAACGAACCCATTCCCCGCCATATGCCGAAAAGAATGCACCGGGCACAATCGCTAGTCCGAACTCTTCAGCGAAGTACTGTCCCATTGGTTCAGTATCCTTCCAGCCCTTGGACTTCAACCAAGCACCGACATGAATAAAAGCATAATACCCTTTACCAAGGATATAGGTAAAATGATGTTCGTCTAAAAACTTTTGGAGGACTTTACGACTAGCATTGGTCGGTTCCACAATGGGCTTTGTTGCCTTGTCATATCCCATTTGATAGGCTGCCATCGCTACGGCAAGGGAGAAATAGGGCGGCATAACCGTATGAGAGGCGCGAGAGACAATAAACTTTATCACTTCATCGGAAGCTATTAGGTGGCTGTTCCTAATATTTGATCCACCTAAACTCTTAGTGATGCCATCCAAGAAGATTAATCTTTTACGTTCATCTTTAGAGAAATATTGCAAAAAAGAATTCAGGTTCATGGGTTGTTCATCAGTAACATAGTGATACATCCAATCGAACAACACAAAAGCCACACCTAGTTCCAAAGCCCTTTTCGCCAAGCCAACTTGTCTTCCTACCGATATGGTTAAACCAGTGGGATTATCTGGATTGGTAATCACCAAACAAGCGACCTTTCTTCCCGATTTTGCAGCAAAATTGACACACTCTTGAATGCTTTCTTCGGTGTATGCCCATCCGTTTTCTGGCTTTCCAGGAGCATAGAGGACGTTTGCTCCAATACCATAAGGACCCCAGTTATAGGAAATCCACGGTACGCGCGAGACTATAATCACGTCTCCTACCCTGCCATACCCCAGCGTTAACATCGCTTGATAGGCCTTGACGAGAGCATCCCTTCCGCCGGCTGTACCCACCACATTCGCTGGTGTAATACCCAAAGAGGGGTCAAGCTTCCAATAATCTTCAATGACTGATCGACGAAAATCATCCGTACCGTAGGGCATATCGTAGGATGTTCCGTGTTTTATCTGCATTTCAGCCGCTTTTTCGAGAATTTCAGGCAATACACCAGGCAAGCTTGCCCCACCATCACCCTGTGAAGCATCATAGATCGGTTGCTGTGGATACTTTTCTTGAAATACTTTCAAAGATTTGTTGATCAGAAACATTCTAGATGGGGGAATATCCATCATCCGACTAGGGTAATCGTTTATTGGTATTAAGTTCTCTTGGGGAACCGCGAAAACGGGTTGGTCGAGGGGGGCAAGATTATTCATGATTTCACTCCTTAGAATTGTCTTTAGTTATAAAAAAACGCCCCGTGTGGGGCGTTTCGGTTAATAGATGCTTTGTCACAGCTAATTATGCGCGAACGCCCCACCGATACGGGCAAGTGGTAGTGGTCATCGTATTGGTGGTGGTCGCGTTAGTAAATTCGGTCATATTGGGCGGTAATATATCATTGGAGAAACATTCCGTCAAGGGATGAAAACGAAATTAAATATGGCGTAAGATCACGTATTCTGACAATTCTTGTAGTGCTTTTCTCTCAACACAATCCGGTCTATGTTCCAGAATACCAATGGCTTCATTTACATAATCACGAGCGATTTGAAACGCATCTTGCACAGCTCCGCTTTCGCGTATTTCTGTAACTAGTTTTTCGATGTTTGCTTTCTCGCCAATTAGTACTGCTTGAACCTCTTCATCTTCTGGGTGTTTTTCTAAATAACAAATGAATGGCAAAGTTATTAAACCTTGACGCAAATCGGAAGCCACAGGTTTCCCAACTGTCTCTTGAGCGCCGGTGAAATCGAGGATATCGTCAACAATCTGAAAAGCCATGCCCAATGCATAGCCGAATCGGCGCATGCTTTCTACTTCTTGATCCGGTACACAGCTCAGATGTGCAGCTGCGCTGGAAGCCAGCTCAAATAATGACGCAGTTTTGGCGTAAATTCTCTGGAAATATTCTTCCCGAGTGGAGTACCGGTGAGTTGAGAACAATTGATCAATTTCACCATTCACAATAATTGCTAGGGTTTCCGCGAATCGTTTCATCAGATAAATAGATTCGGTTTCAGCAGCGCAACGAGCAGCCTGGGCAAAGATATAATCACCGGTCAATACAGTTGCCGCAGGAGACCACTTGGCATTTAAGGTTGCAATGCCTCGACGAAGAAGCGCGCCATCAATTAAGTCATCATGAACCAAAGTTGCTGTGTGAAGCAATTCGATCGCTGCACTGAGTGAAATCAACCGGTGGATGTCTCCTTGATACATCTTTCCTGTCAACAAAGCAACTGCAGGTCGAATGCGCTTTCCTCCTGAAGACAACAGATGCTCAAGTGCATTAGACAATTCTTGATGATGGTGATCATCCAATGAGCGCATGCGGCTCTCCACTTTGGACAAGTCAGGAAGAATAGGAGCAAGGAAATTTTGAGGTGGGTTCACGTTAGTCAATTCCAAATAGAGTTTGAGCATTCTGGGTTGTTGTTTTCGCTATGACTTCGTGCGAAATTCCTAATATGCTTGCTATCTCTTTTAGAGTGTATGTAATATAAGATGGTTCATTACGTTTGCCACGGAAGGGATGAGGACTTAGATAAGGAGCGTCGGTTTCTAAAAGGAGTGACGAAAGCGGAACAGATCTGACCACCTCCTTTATTTTACGCGCATTCGGGAAAGTGATAACCCCACTAACGCCAATCAAAAATCCCATGTTATGAATTTTTTGTGCCCATTGCTCGTCTTCAGAAAAGGAGTGAAATACTCCATAAGGAAGCAAATCCGATCGTGAATTCATTCGACCTATTTCAGCCCACCTAGAGACCAAGGGAACTAAGTCCTCGATAGCGTTGCGATTATGAATGATCACCGGCAATTTTACTTTCATTGCCAAATCCAATTGACATTGTAATCGGTAATTTTGCTCGGCAGCAGGTACAAATTTGCGATAATAATCTAAACCGATTTCGCCGATTGCAACCACCTTTGGGTGTGTGACCAATGTTTCAATCCTGCTTAATTCTTGGTCAATATCGACAACTTGACTATTGGGGTGAATTCCAACCGCAACATAGATTTCATTATATTGTTCAGCCAACTGAACTGCCTGCTCACTGGTCTTGGCATCGATACCCGCTACAACCATCGCTACAATCTGACAGTTGCCGGCGCGCTCTAATACTGCTGGAAGATCCGCAGAGAAATCCTGTAGGTAGAGATGGCAGTGAGTATCGATTAAGGCTGTCATTTAACGAACACCGGCAATCTTCAATCCATCCTGAAGAATCTGGTCAACTCGATCTGCGTGGGTGGTTTCCGTGTAAACTCGGATAATCGGCTCTGTACCTGAAAAGCGGATGAGCAACCAGCCTCCATCTTCTAATGAAAACTTAAAGCCATCGGTCGTATCTAAGTTGGTTACGGTTAATCCACCGATCTTTGCGGGATTAGCCGAGAGAATCTTTACTTCGTATTCTTTTCGGTTACCCTCAAATGGTGTGTCAATCCGTGAATAATAATGAGCTCCGACAACGCTGAAAAGTAGATCAACCAATTCTGAAGGCTTTTTGCCCAATTCAACCATCATATCAAGTAGATATAAGGCTGCGAGAATCCCATCTCTTTCAGGAACATGTCCATGAAATGCATATCCCCCGGATTCCTCCCCACCAATCATCGCATGGATTTCCAGCATCTTAGGAGCAACGTACTTGAAGCCAACCCCTGTTTCGTATACGGGTACTTGATAAATTTTACCGAGTTTGTTCAGCATAGTCGTTGTCGAGAGTGTTTTTACAATCGGCCCTCTCTGACCCCGAATTTCAAGAAGATAATAAGCTAATAATCCAAAAACCCTTAATTGATCGATGAATACCCCTTTTTCATCTCCGATGCCAACCCGATCAGCGTCACCATCGGTAATAATTAACACATCCGATTGGGTTTCCAAAACAGCTTTCAAGCCCTCGTTTATATTAGGGGGGATGGGCTCTGGTCTTTTCATTCCCGGAAATATCGGATTGCGTTGATTGTGAATTTCGATAATTTTTGTTCTCCCTCCCTCCAACAGACGGGGAAACCAACCAATTCCATTTCCCCACATTGGATCAACACAGATTCTCAAACTAGCTTGGCGGATTTTTTCAAGATCTACTAAACTTTGGAGTTGATCAATATAAGTAGGTGCAGGATCAAAAAGGCGAATTTTGCCAGCGTTTCTTGCCTCATCAAACATCATCCTTTTGATCCCTGTTTCGTTTTCTGGTATGCGATTTTCGATCTCAATTAAGCCTTTTGGATCAATGGCTCCACCAAATTCATTCCGCACCTTAAAGCCATTATCTGTGGGAGGATTGTGAGATGCGGTGATATTTATTCCGCCAGCAGCCCCTTTCTCAACAATGGAGTAAGCAATTACTGGAGTGGGCGTAGCTTTATCGGTCAACCAAACCCCAAATCCATTACCAGCCATAACCTCCGCTGCTGCAGCAGCAAAATTTTCTGAGTGAAATCGACGGTCATAACCGATAACCACATCTCCCCCTCCATAACCAAAATCTTTCAAGAAACTAGCAAATCCTTGAGCACATCGTCTGACATTGAAAAATGTATAATCCTCAGCAATAACGCCTCGCCAACCATCTGTTCCAAATTTAATTTGCATAACAGGATCCTCCAACGATGTTCTTTCCTTCCGTATTATATCAAGGGAGTGATTAGTTCTTCTTAGCACAATCAAAGTGTTTATCAAATTCTTACACATTTTTGCTAAAAAATGTCCTAATCCGAATAGGATATAATAGTCTTCATGATGAACAAGTCTAATCGAATTTATCTAGATTATGCCGCTACCACTCCCATCGTAGAAGAAGCCATTGAGGCGATGTATCCCTTCTTTCGGGATAAATTTGGGAATCCATCTTCTTTACATCGCTACGGTCAAATCGCAGAAGCAGCGCTTGAAGAGGCACGTGAGACGTTTGCTAGGCATCTCAATTGCACAGCCGACGAAATTATTTTCACTTCGGGAGGGACTGAAAGCGATAATCTTGCTCTGAGGGGATGCGTGTTTGCACGTCGAGAACAAACTGGCGCAAACCACATTTTGATCAGTGCTGTTGAACATCATGCTGTTTCTCATACTGCTGAACAATTGGCTACCCATTTTGGCTTTGAAATGGAAATACTAAACGTTGATTCCCAGGGTATTGTCTCCCCTGACTTGGTTCAAAAGCGACTTCGTCCGAACACTGCTCTTGTATCGGTGATTTACGCAAATAACGAAATTGGTTCAATCAATCCAATTCAAGAGATTGGAAAAATTTGTCGTGAAAAAGGAATACCCTTCCATACAGACGCCGTGCAGGCAACAGCCTATCTTTCGCTTGATGTCGAATTGCTGAACGTTGACTTACTTTCGATCGGGGGACACAAGTTCTATGGGCCGAAAGGCGTTGGGGTTCTTTATGTTCGTAAAGGTACATCAATTTTACCAAATCAGACTGGTGGGGGGCAGGAATGGGGTTTACGGTCGGGCACTCAGAATATCCCATATATAGTAGGCATGAGTGCTGCGTTGAAATTTGTCCAGAAGAACCAAGCCCTCTGGAACAAAAATCTAGCTGATTTACGAGATTGGCTAATACATCATGTGCTTGATCAAATTCCAAATAGCCAATTAACTGGACACCCAACCAAACGCCTGCCCAATCATGCGAGCTTTGTCTTTGAAAAGGTTAATAGCCAAAAACTACTCGCGTTACTGGATGCAGAAGGGTTTGCTTGTTCGTCTGGCTCTGCCTGTAAAACAGGCAATCCCTCGCCTTCCGAAGTGCTATTAGCCATGGGGATAGCGTGTGATTTAGCAATGGGTTCCCTGCGAGTGACCCTGGGCAAAGATACAACGCTCGAACAGCTTGAAAGCTTTTTACCCTGTCTGGTGGAAAAAATCGATATTTTAAGAAGTTGAACGAGTGTTTACTGATATGAATAATAAGACGGTGGTTGTTGGAATGAGTGGCGGGGTCGACAGTTCTGTAGCCGCGGCTTTGCTCCAAAGACAAGGATACCAGGTAATTGGAGTTATGATGAATCTATGGAGCGAGAGCGGCAAAGAGAAAGTTAACCGCTGTTGTACCCCAGACTCGATGCGCCTTGCGAAGAGAGTTGCTTCGTTGTTGGATATACCTTTCTATACCCTAGATGTTCGTGATCAGTTTTTCTCACAAATTGTTCACTATTTTATGGAGGGGTATAAAAAAGGAATAACACCCAATCCTTGCATTCAATGCAACCGCCAGATACGCTGGGGTGCATTGCTTAATTTTGCGCTTTCTTTAGGGGCAGATTATCTCGCCACTGGCCACTATGCCCGTAAGGTGACGGACGAGCATGGAATTTTCCACCTTTTGCGCGCCAAAGACCAGAGCAAAGATCAATCCTATGTTCTCCATATCCTTACTCAATCGGACTTGGCAAAAACGATTTTTCCACTCGGAGAGTTTACCAAGGCTGAAGTTCGGCAGTGGGCATTTGAGCTTAATCTCCCGGTTGCCCAGAGATCTGAAAGTCAGGACCTTTGCTTCTTAGGAGGCGAGGATTACCGACCGTTCTTGAGGCGATATTTAGACCCACCTCCACCACCAGGTCCAATTATTGATGTGAACGGCAATCATCTTGGCAAGCACAATGGATTGCCTTTTTATACCCTTGGACAGCGCAAAGGGTTAGGAATTTCCACCGGAAAACCCACCTATGTAATCGCAAAGGATGTAGAGAAGAACACACTGATTGTCGGTAGTAAGGATCAAACGCGAAAGAAGGTTTTCAAAGTTGGCCATCTCAATTGGATCAGTGATATTCCGTCATCCCATACTAATAATGTTTCAGTAAAGGTCCGTTATCTTTCTCCATTAATTGATGCGCGCCTTCAAATTTTTGAAAATGGAATTTGTCAGGTAGAATTATCGGAGCCATATTGGGATATAACCCCGGGACAATTCGCCGTTTTTTATCAGGGAGAGTATTGCCTCGGAGGTGGTATGATTCTACAAGTGTTATCCTAAGCCCTAGGAAATCGGATGTTCTTTTCTAATATTCTGCTTGGTATATTACTATCGACCCTTTATGGCAGCTTATTTCACCTTTGGCGAGGTGGTGGAGTTGGACGCCTTCTCTTTTATATTGCATTAAGTTGGATCGGATTCTGGATCGGCCATTGGATAGGTTTGTCCTTTGATCTAACGATAGGAAAAATTGGTACGCTTCAATTTGCTTCGGCTACCATAGGCTCAATCTTGTGCCTAATTATCGGTCATTGGTTGAGTCTTGTCCAAATCTAGGCGAAATAAAATATTTATGAATAAAACCAACACAACTTCTGCCCTAACTCGTGTCGGCGATTTAGTCCAACTGGTCAGCCCAACAAACAAAAAATTTTTTATCCGATTGACACCTGGAATGCAATTTCATACCCATCGTGGGGTTGTCTCACATGATGATCTGATCGGGGTACCCTGGGGCAGTGAGGTGTATAGTCACACAGGGAGCAGATATCTTCTGCTTAGGCCTACTCTACATGATTTATTAATCGAAACGAAACGCAATACCCAAATCATGTACCCCAAGGATATTGGGTATATCCTTCTGAAGATGGGAATTGGCGAGGGGCAGACTGTGATCGAAGCTGGCACTGGTTCAGGAGCCCTAACCTCAGCTTTTGCATGGTACATAGGAAAGGAGGGAAAAGTCATTTCCTACGATCTGCGCGCCGACATTCAAAACCTAGCCCGTAAGAACCTACAAAATCTAGGTTTGGAAGACCGTGTTACCCTAAAAGTGAAAGATATTGGCTTGGGTTTTGACGAAAATGATGCTGACGCTTTGTTCTTGGATTTACCTAATCCCTTCGATTACGTCGAGCAAGTTTTCAACGCGTTGAAACCAGGCGGCAACTTTGGTGCAATTTTGCCCACAACCAACCAAGTCCAGAAACTGCTCTCAGTCTTAGGTCGTCACCGCTTTGGCTTCCTCGAGGTTTGCGAGATCCTAATCCGCTATTATCGGCCTTTTGCAGATAAATTGCGGCCGACTGACCGCATGGTAGCTCACACAGGTTATCTTGTATTTGCTAGGACCATGTTAGCCGATGCATTCTCAGCAGCGGGAAACTCTGCATTACCTTCGGATGACGATCAGCATGCATTCACCGTTGACGAGTAGATGGATCGATTTGAGAACTGCTCCAAAACTGAGTTGAGTAATTTTTTGCGCAATGCCCTGAGTCGTTGCTCGGCAAAATCCGCCCTACACCAAAGAGATTTTTCTTTTCCCACTCCTCCCACCTTAGCTGCTATCCTGGTTCCCGTTTTGCTGATGGAGAACCAATGGTGTTTATTATTCATTCGACGTTCCACATCCAATGATCCACATAGCGGCCAGGTTGCTTTTCCGGGGGGTAGGATGGAGAGTGAGGATTCTTCTCCAGAAACTGCAGCTTTACGGGAAGCCCAAGAAGAAATTGGGTTGTTACCGAATGATGTTGAGCTGCTTGGCAGATTGCCAGCATTGCTAACCGTCACCAATTATCTTATCCAACCTATTGTTGGGATTATCCCCTACCCTTACCCTTTTCAACCCTCTCCTAGCGAAGTCCAGAAAATATTCACTATCCCACTAAATTGGTTAGCTAACCCCTTCCATTACCACATTGAGGAACGCACCTTACCACCCCCGGTAGGGAAGTTACCCACAATATACTACAAACCCTTTCAAGGAGAAGTGCTTTGGGGAGCTTCTGCCCAAATCGTTCACACTTTTCTTTCAGTGATTCAAAATCAAGCCCCGCCCGCTGAGGACGAGGCTTGATCGAGGAGCCATACAGGATCACGTCTCTTCTAGAAGTCTTCTTCCTCTTTCTTTCCTTTTTCAATGACCTCCGGCTCAAATCCCTCACCGATCTCTGCTTCCACCTCTTCTCCTTCAGGAGCAGTTATCAGCGCAACCATCTCATCCCCGTCGCTCAGCACTTCAACACCAGTGGGCATAACCAAGTCTTTGATGTAAATTCCATCACCGATTTTTTCCAGTTTGCTCAAGTCTACGGTGATTTTCTCAGGCAAATCTTTTGGCAAACATTCCACTTCAATTTCTTCTAATCCGATGACTAAAACACCCCCGTAATCCTTGACCGCCGGCGACTCCCCTTCAAATTCCAGAGGAACAAATGTCCTAAGTGCTTCGGTCATAGATACAGCCAAAAAGTCAATGTGAAGCAGATTTCCACTAATCGGATGATGTTGACGTTCACGAACTAGAACAGGGATCTTTTGTCCATCAACAATGAGGTCGATCAAGTGGGAACTCGAAATGCCAGCTAACGAACGACTGGCTTGCCGATAATCGAGCAATATCGGCAACGCTGAGAATTGATGGCCATAGACGACAGCCGGCAACTTGCCTTGTCTACGTAGAGCTTTGACTTTCTTTCCAATAACCTCTCTTTTAGTAGCCTCTATTACAATATTTTCCATTTTATCCTTCCTTCGGGCGCCTCTCACCCATATTTTAGATTTTCTGGATTACCTTCGCCTTTCGGACTTCGTAAATCCACAATAACAGGGCACGATTGTATCTGTTTGAGCTCAATTCGTCAACCCTCTACAATATCTGTAAAACGTCTACATCGCTTTTTCCAAAATCGTTATCATTTCTTCTTTCGTTAGGGAAACTGGATTTCCTTTCATGCTGCTTGCTCTAGTTGACTTCTCAATAATTGTCTCGTAATCTTCGCGAAGGACACCAAGATCAGCCAAGGATGGAATGTTTAGTTGAGCAATGAAGTCACTCGCCCAAGCAGACAACCAAGTTTCATCGGGAAGAGTCAAAATTTTAGCGATTTCTCGATAACGGGCGAGAAAAGGACTGTCTGGGGAACGTTCTCTTAATGCCTTCAGATTAACATCGATAACTGCCGGAAGCAGTGCTGCACAAATTGACCCATGTGGGCAGCCATACATTCCCCCTAAAACGCCTGCAAAGCCATGCACAGCTCCCAGCTTTGCATTGGCTAGGGCGATGCCGCTAAACATACTTGCAATTGCCATATCTTTTCGCGCCTTTCGATCATGAGGATTTCGGTAAGCGATCGGTAAGGAATTGGCTATGCGACGAATTCCATCGTGGCAGAGAACATCGACGACCTCATTCGGTTGATTGCACACGAAGGGTTCAATCAACTGCGTTAGAGCGTCCATTCCACTCCGTGCAGTCACATCTGGCGGATTTTGATAAGTCAATTCAGGGTCTATCATAGCAACTTTCGCATATATTAATGAGCTCCGTAGGCTAACCTTAACCTTGTGTTGTGGGTCTCCGATCACGGCATTCTTTGTCACTTCTGTTCCAGTTCCAGCCGTTGTTGGAATGGCAATAAACGGTAAAGCGGGTTTAGTCAGGCTCTGACCTTTTCCAATTACCTCCAAATAGTCATAAATATCGCCTTCATTGGTGATTAGT
>JAOAHK010000047.1 GCA_026415275.1 Anaerolineales bacterium | reverse complement strand
TCGTTATGGGGACCCTTGCTTGTGAGAGGAGAGTGCCCCGTTCATCATAAGCGGCCAGTTTTACCGCACTCGTTCCGATGTCAATTCCGACCAGACTCATAAAAAAATTGACCCAGGATATTAAGATAAGCTTTCAATGTTCAATGTATGCTAACATTGAACATATTTTAGCAAACAAAATAACGTATGTCAATATCTCTTCTTGTTTTTTAGAGCTTCTTAATAATCCTGCGTTTTCTGCTCTCTATCTCGTCTTTGCCAGACAAACCAGACGAGAGGCCGGCAGAGTAGGTATGGGGAATAAGTCGGAATCAGCTTTTAAGTCCTCCCCCTATCTGTTGTGACTCAAGTGATGCTATGTTCTTTCTATCGCACTATCAGCGGAAAATAGTACCGCAGCTCCGGAAAGCGAGCCACTTGCACAACCTGTGGGCTGTTCGGCGTCCTCTGCGCCAAGCCCCAGAGACTTTCTCCATCCAAACCCCCATTCTGGCGCAGAAAATCTAGATATTCCGTGCTGGCAACCTGATAATACAAGGTGACTACCACCCGCGCTGTCTCAGACGGGACGGTGAAATCCGTGGTGTCCCAATATTGCCCATCGGCGTAAGTTGCGCCGACGGGACGCAAGCCATCCTGATCAAACTTGGCGTTGGTGAAGCCGCGCGGCGGGATGCGGTTGTCCTTTAGGACGGTATTGTTGAGCAGGAAGTGAAAGCTATGCCCCGGTTCTACCCCTAAAAGCGCTGCCAGCTCGGGGGTGACCCCTTGCAGCACTTCGTAGATTTTTGTGTCGTTTGCCACCTCGCCGGTGCCGCGATGATAAACGCCAAATTCTTGGAGCAGAGTGCCATTCGAGGCGTAAGCGCGTACATTGAGCCACATCCGCCGCCCTTCGGGGTAACCAGTGGGGAGCTTATGCCCCGTCTCATTGGTGACCGTCACGCGGGCGATCTTATTGCCGTTTTGCTCCAGCAACTCCACGTTCAGCGTGGCGGCTTTGCTTAAGAAGGATTGGGTTGCGATCCGATTCTGCTCGAGATAGCTTCGATCGCTCAGGGCATTCAGTCGCCACTCCTCATCGAGCAAGAGCTGGGGCAACCAAGTGTTTGCGCCGAGCAAATCGTGGATAGGCAAGCAGCCCGTGGTGCGGCAATCGCGCTGGAAGGGATTGAAGCCAAGGTCAGCCGAGTAGCCCGTTGCTCGCGTGAGATGGCAATCCTGACAGGCGCGCAGGATGCCATCCGCTTTCTCCCCGGCAAATTGTGGGGCATAGACGCCTGCCTCTGTTGCATAGTCGCTCTGTAGCCATTCACTGAACGTCGTTTCGATGGGGTAGTAGGGCGCAGCTTTGGTCGTTGCCTGCGAAGTGCCGCTGTTTGGCCAGTACTGGTTGCGGGTGGAGTCCCAACTGAGTAGAGGATTGAAGACATTATGGCAAGAGCCGCACAACCGAGAGCGGGTGACCGCATCGCTGGTTTGACCCAAAAAGTTGGTGCGATAGGCGGTGTGATAACTGAAACTTTGCGCTAGCTCAAACGGCCCGCGTCGATTGTCGTTGGGGTCGACGATCAGCATGGCATTGCCGATGGCATTGGCCGGCAAAGGATGGGTCAGGTTCTGACGGATTTGGGCATCGATAATGCTGGCTTGGTCGGAACTTCCTGCGGGAGGGAAGGGATCGACCAGACGGTGGCCAAGTTGGCAAGAGATGCCGTTGCGCAGGTCTTGGGCGGTCATTAGCCCACCGCTGGGGTCTTGGCTGTGACCGTCGAACCAACCGTTGGGGATATGGCAGCGCAGGCAAAGCTCCCCCGAATTGGGAACGACGTTGTTGGAAGCAGCCAGGGCTGACCACATCAAGGGATCGCGCCCGGCTTGGCTCATCACACTGCCCCGCCAACGGTCGTAGATCGGCGCCGAGTGGCAAGTATCGCAATCGGTCGAATCCAGCAGAGAAACTTGCAGTTGATTAGGTTGCGTGCCGGGCAGAATGAAATCCACACCGCTGGTATTGAGCTTTGGGCGGGGCACATATACCGAAGCGCCAAGAGAGAGCACAGGTAAGGTGTTCAGGCTCAGGTAAGCTGTGTTATTTTGACTGCCTTTCGCTATAGTCTTAACCTGTGCCCGATAGCGCAAGGTGGTCACGCCGGGCGATAAGGTGCCATTCCATTTGAGCACAGGAGCTTGGGAGGCATCTGCTGTCCCAGTGGAGGCCGTAAAGCTACCGGGGACGTAGGTGAGATTGGCCGGCAGGGTATCCGTCAGGACGGCGTTGGATAGGGGCGCAAGTGAGTTGTTTTTCAGCTCGATGGTGTAGGTGATCACTTCATTTGCATCCGCCCAGGGACTGCTGACCAATTTGCGCGAGCCTTTGAGTGCTTCGGTCAAGTCAACCGGCCCACTGGGATCGGTCAGGTGGTGGATTTTTCCTTGGTTATGGTTGGCGATATACAATTCGCCATCTTCGCCTTCGCCAAACGAGCTGATGTTGAAACCGGCTTGGATTTCCAAAGTGCGCGCCGACCACGTGAGCGGCGAATCGGAGAGTTTCTTGATGCTCCAAATCTTGCCGTTGACGTAGTCGGCGAAGAAATAGGTGCCGTAAAGGTTGGGGTAACGGCTGCCACGATAGACAAAGCCCCCTGTGACCGAATATCCTTCGCTACGACTGTACTCGGTGAAGGGATCGGTTAGGGTGGCGAGAAAACTAGCACTGTTACAAGGCGGGCTGGAATTGTAGGGGTGAGCCCCCTCACGGCAGCGCCAGCCATAATTAATCCCGCCTGCGGCGTTGGCCGGCTGAAAGTTGACCTCTTCCCAAGCGTTTTGCCCGACATCGGCAATGTAAAGATCGCCGCTCAAGCGGTCAAAGCTGAAGCGCCACGGGTTGCGCAAGCCCAACGCCCAGATCTCATCTGCGCCGGGTTGATTGACAAAGGGGTTGTTGGCGGGGATGGCATACGGGTTGCCATGATCGACATCGATGCGCAACATCTTGCCCAGCAGAGAGTCTTTATTCTGGGCGTAATTTTGCGGGTCGCCGCCGCTTCCTCCATCCCCCATGCCAATATAGAGATAGCCATCCGGTCCGAATTTGAGACAGCCGCCGTTGTGGTTAGCATACGGCTGAGGGATGAGCAGAAGGGTTAGAGCGCTAGATGGATCGGCTACATCTGGGTTTTGCGTAGAGACCCGATAACGCGCCACCACAGTTGCCCCATCAGGCTTGCGGGTGTAGTTGACATAAAAATAGCCATTTTGTTTATAGTTGGGGTGAAATGCTAAACCCAAGAATCCCCGCTCACCGCCATACAAAACCAAAGAAGTGATATCCAAAAACGGCGTGCTGAGCAAAGTCCCTTGCTTGATCACGCGGATGCGCCCCGGCTGCTCGACCACGAATAACCGTCCGCTGCCATCCCCGGCGTGGGTGATGTCCACCGGGGCTTGCAAGCCGCTGGCGATCACCTCGTTCACCGAGATCGAGGCGTTGGCCGCAGCAGCGCTGGGTTGGACAGAGGGACGAAACTGCCAGAGGAGGGGAAGGATTACGAGTAAAAAGAATGAAAAGAAAATAAGCTTGCGCATGGAAGGTCTCGCTTAGAAGGATACCAATCGGGGAGGAATTGTTTGAAATCAGTATAGCAGAGATTGAGCGGCTATTTGCTAGCTAAATGTCATCACTTGAGAGGGAAAAACGTAACGCGTGATAATGATGTCAATTTGGAGACATGAGATAGGGCGCGTTTCGACGAATTTGGATATCACCTCGAGCGAAGCGAGAGCTCTTGACTTGTCTTCTGTAAGATGCTCCTTCTTGTTCGATATGACATACGGGGCTTTCGGCATGATGAAGAGCGCGCTGGACACGACAAAGGAGCTCATTTGACAGGGCAGGGGGCACTATCGGCATTATAAAGGGCGCGCTCGAATGGACATTCGTTTATTCGTTCCTCATTAGTTGACGCTGCATTCACAGGGACGGATGTCTGCGATTCTAGATAACTCAACCGATGAACCTCCTCAGCCACCCTGTAGAACGGAGCCGTTTTTAAACCTAATTGAGGATTTCTCCGCATGACTCAAAGCATAAAAGGAGGCACAATTTCCGATTGAGAGTGCAAGATTTCTGCATAGAGGAGGTGAACAATGAAAACACTCTATTGCGTAGGATATACCCATAAGAATCCGGGCAAGGCGGGTTGGGGCGTGGTTGTGGTTGAAAGCGAAAAAGTTACTCGGGAACTCTCGGGCGGCTATCGCCTCTCAACCGATCCGCGCATGCATCTGCTGGCTTTTCTGCGGGGCTTAGAACAGATCGCCGTGGGAGAGCACGCTCGCTGTGTCACTTGCAGCGAATATGTGTACGATACAATCGTTCGGGATCGGCTATCCATCTGGGAGAGGCGTTGGAATTGGCGGGGGATCGACGGCATGGAGCGACCCAATCGAGACTTATGGGAGGAGGTGAAAGAGTTGCTGGAATTTCGCAAAGTCGAGATGGTGTTTCAGGAAAAAAGAGCAGGGGATGGTGGTATGGGGAAAGCCGATCAACTGGCAAAGAGGGCTGCTGCCCAGGCGAAAGAGATTGACGAGGTTTATGAAAATTCTGAGCGATACGCTTCATATCTTCAATCTCAGGAGCGATTACGTCAATGGATGGAGTCGTTCCTCACTTCGAGACGAGGGGCAAATTTGACTGATAGGCATTCCCGCTAAGAAAGGGCACGAGGCGTCCGTTATATTCGGCTGCCCACACGCCGGCCACCCACTCGCCATTGGCTGCTAAATCGCTTCCCTGATGCCGGGCGGTTGATGTGGAGGTAAAGATCTTTCTTGTACCATAATAGGGTGCCCAGATATAGGCATCATCCAAGGTGTAGGGAGATGTCGGAGCGTATCGTCTCCAACCAACAATTGGCAAAAAGAAGCTTTCCCCCTGCACCCGCACCATGTTTAAGTCAGATTTTGAGTAATCGGAGGTGGTTATCCGCTGCTCGGCTGGGTTGGCAGTGAGATTGGAAATATAAAAAAGCTCACTATTTGATGTGCTGCTATTCATAGCCAGAAAAGCAACATAAACTGAGCTGCCGATCCCTACCGCCCGAAGCTCTGAAATCAGCCATGAACTTGGAGACAGATGGATCTCGTTTTCGGTCATCAAAGGGCAACCGTTCGTCAAACAGGAGGAGACGAAAATCCTGCCACTCTCAAATCTTTTTAGAATATAAACTTTTTCATTGGGAGGCGTTCCGGCATTGGTAATCGCCAAAGATTCTCCCGGTGAGGAGTAACCAATAGCGCGGTCTTGATTCATATCTCCACTACTGGTAGTTGTAGCGTTGCTGTTGTAGCGAATGCGATAATTCCCGGCTATATTATCCTTTTCTACCCAGACAACATGCAACTTATCCGCCGCATCAATGCTCACTTGCAGATTTTCTAACGAGCTATTTGGTACAACATAGTCAGCCACTTTTTTCCTAGACCCCGCCCCTGGGGATAGTTGTTGGAAGTATAAACATCCATAGCCTGGAAAAACTGCATACACCACTTCCCCCCGAGCGATGACTCGCAAATGCAGGGCAGTGCTATATAGATCGCCCGAATAAAGCGTGTTGGGAGTGATTGATGTGCTCCCAACGGGCATCGCGGCATAGTGGAAAGTCCGAGAAGGTGCATTTGAGCGATACCACGCAAGGTAAGCAACTCCCGAATCGGTCACCGCAATATCCGGCGCCGCCGCATAATTGACATCGAGAGAAGCTGTGCCTGTCGGTTCCCCGAAATGCGTTCGCCAAAAGATCAGTTTGCCCACTTCTCCAACGCCTTCCCCTCTCTCCAACCACAAGACATTCTTCCGTCCATTGGGTTCAACGGCAATGGCAATAGGGTTGCCGGGAGTGTCCAAGTTATAACCTGTCGTGGAGAGCAATGGTGTGGGTGGGAATATGCCTTGAATACACGCAGTTAGAGCCAGCACGCCAAAAGTAGTGAAAGGAAAGACTTTCTTGAACATCTCTGAAACCTGCTTTCTGGTAAGAAATGTGCAGGCCATCCTAAGACGGCTAAAGAGATTGCATTGGATTATTCCTCACAGCCGCTAACAATAAAACTGTTGACCAACTAATAAGGGGCAGTTGAGTTTTCTCTAAAGCAATCAAACAATCTTTCCCCCTAGAGTTGTTGAATCGCTTGAAGCTCACTACCTGCTTAAGCATAGATGAAAACCGATGCTCATTTGCTTAGGAGAAGATTAGAAAATGGTCTTCTCTTGGTCAACGCGCACAGTCCAAATGTGAGGTTCGAGGGTTCGAGGCTCCCTCCGTCTATGACAAAAGTGAGGAACTTCCCAGAGATCGGTGGTAAAGAAGACAGTTCCCAGGTAGATGAACCGACTATGCTAGACTCTGCTCAAATCGGATTTTTTACCCAAGAATTGTCAATAAACTTACTTCGCTATATAATGGGAATGTTCTATTTGCGTTTATTGTTTAGTTTTAGAAGGATTTTGGTGCCAACCCAAACGGCAAGTATTCTTGGTCGGTTACCGCTCTCCCCTTCTGTCTTGGTGGGGAGAATAAACGAATTACAGGCAGTTGAAGACTCGCTGAGAAAGGATAGGGTGGTCACGATTTGCGGAAGCGCCGGCAGTGGTAAGACTAGGCTTGCCTTAGAGATAGCCCATCAAATGATTGGGTTGTATCAGGGGAATTGCTGGTGGGTTAATTTGAACTTGGTCACCGAAGAACGCCTTCTGCCTCAAGTCGTTTTAGATGCTTTTGGAATCCATTCCGAAGGTGGTTTTTCGATGCATCTAATCCGCGGTGTACTTGCGAATTCGAGCGGATTGATCGTTTTCGATAATGCCGAGCACCTAGTCGCACCACTTGCAGAATTTGTGTATGATTTACAGAGATACTGTCCCGAACTGCGCATCTTACTCACCAGCTTAATTCCCCTCGGCTTGCCATTCGAGAAAGTTATTCGCATCAATCCATTGGCAGTCCCGCTCGGAGATAACACACCTATTGAGGACTTAATCCAATGCGAGTCTGTAGCGCTCTTCTGTCAGAGAGCGCAGAGAATTGCCTTTGATTTTTCTTTAACCGAAGCGAATGCACCGGCAATTGCTTCTATTTGCCGCCGTCTCGAAGGATTGCCTTTATCGATTGAGTTAGCTGCTTCTCTAGTACCTGTGCTGTCGGTTAGTCAGATCGATCAACAACTTTCGCGTGGAATAGATTTGCTCCATCGTAGTTTGAGGTTTCAGGAAGATCTCTTGCCAGAACGTCACCAAGATATCCGAGCAGTGCTAGAATGGGGATATGGATTGTGTTCCGAGGGGGAGCAAGATTTGCTTCAATTTCTTTCTGTCTTGAACGGGGATTTCTCGTTAGAGCTCGTTCTAGCAATTTATTCTCCGAATACCGGTCCCGAAAAGATTATTGACCTTCTCTTGAGTTTGATTGATAAATCGATGATCGTCAGGGTAAGCTACCCTGATGATCCCAATGCTAGCTATCGTCTCCTAGAGATCATTCGCCAATTTGCCAAGCAAAAACTTGCAGAAAGTGGACGGGCGGAGGAGGTTCAGCAGCGCTATTTGGAATGGGCGGTTCACACTGCAGAACACTATGAAAACCAATTGCTGGGACAGGGTGCTGGTGAAGCGGTCCGAGCAATTGACAATTTAGTCGATCATTTTCGGGGAACCCTGAGATGGGCGATCAACTCTCAACATTTGATTCTGGGGATGCGTTTGGTCAATGCCCTCTTTCGGTATTGGTTTATGCACGGATCGCTGCAAGAAGGGCACACCTGGGCGGAAGAAATCTTTCGCCTTGCTGAGAGTGACCAAAATGTACCAGATGCAATCAAGGCGAAGACCGCGTATGTCATCGGTCGAATCGCTTGTCGTCAGGGAGATAGCTTTGTTGGAAAACATTGGGGAGAAGTGAGTTTACGCTTGGCGCAAAGCGCAACAAACCCAAACTTAGAGGCAATCGCCTTGGATTTGCTGGGTTTGGTGGCAGACGATTTGGGTGAGGTAGAAAAATCGCTGCAATATCATCAAGCTGCATTAGCAATCCGCCGAGAACAGCCTGACCGGTACCCGATTGCCGTATCCCTAAATAATCTTGGCTTACTATACTTCAATCTCGCCGAATATGAGAAGGCAAAACAGTGTTTTGAAGAAGCGTATCAAATTGCCAAAGAACTTGGTATTTCGCTTCTAGCGGCTCATTTCAACCTTGCCGAAATCGCGTTATTGCAAGGAAAACAAGCTCAATTACAAATCATGATTGATGAGGGATTGCAATTTTCAAATGACATAGGTGATCTTCATGCACAAGCCTTGTATTTGCGATTAAGAGGGGTAAGCGAACGCTTACAGGGAAATCTGCAGGAAGCTGAAGCCTTAATGCAACAAGCGGAACAAATTCATCGGCGGCGCCATGCTAACTGGTTTATAGGTGAAACTGAGCGGGATTTAGGGGATATTGCTGTTCAAAGGCTCCTTTGGAAATATGCGGAAGAGAAGTACTCTGGTGGCATTCGCTCATGCCGGCAATCCAATAACATCGATCTTATGGCACATCTGTACGCTTGTCGGGCGGCCTTGAGGTCAGTCGACGATAGGTACGAAGATGCTATTGCCGACTTAACTTGCGCAGTTACCCAGTTAGATCATCGGCATCGTCCAATGACGCGAGTGGAAATCTTGGAAATGGCAGCCTTGGTTTTTGCACCGAAAGATCAAAGGCTGGCTGCCACTTTCCTGCTGACGAGTTCGACTCACCGCCAAAAATGGAATACTCCGACCTTATCACCGTTCGCCGAGCAACTAGTTGCTTTAGCAACCTCTCTTCATAGGATCATGCATGCATTTCGATCAGTTCCTTCAATCGGGGAGGCATGGTCTCTGCTCGAAGAATCATTACAGATTCCAAAATCTTCTCAGGAACAATCCGTTCAAGCGAAAGTTATCTCTCCGCAGATCCAAGTTTATGGACTTGGGACACCCATGGTTTATGTCGCTGGAAACGCTGTTCGGGATACAAGCTGGGTCTATCATAAAGCGCAAGAATTGTTTTTTTATTTGATGGAAAGAACCAAAGTCACGAAAGAGCGAATCGCGTTGGATTTGTGGAGCGATGCTTCTCCCGAGCAGTTTCGGAATTCCTTTCATCGCTGCATCCATTTTATTCGTAAAGCCTTGGGTGACAATGCGTGCATCGAGTTTGATGGTAAGTTTTATTCCGTTAATCAGAACTTATCTTGGTATTACGATGTTGCCAATTATGAAGAACACGTTCGGAAAGCGGCAGAGTTCGGTTCTTCGATCTTGTTGAATCCTGAAAGATTGGAGGAGCAGAAAACTTTTCTGCAGAATGCCGTTCGGCTCTGGCGGGGAGAATTTCTACAGGGGATGGATTACGGGGAATGGGCAATTTTTCGCCGCGAGGAGCTTATTCAAACCCACCTACAGGCGCTGATCGATCTTGGCCAAATCTTATTCATCAAAGCAGACTATCTTGCAGCAAAAGAGACCTTTGAAAGGGTATTGGGGATAGATCCGTTTTTAGAAAAAGCTCATCGCGAGCGCATGCGATGCCTAAGCCGTTTGGGCGAACGTACGCAAGCAATCCGCAGCTATAACCAATTGGTCGTGTTTTTAGCTGATGAACTCAACGTCACTCCCTCCAAGGAGACGATTATTCTCTACGAGCGACTTTGCCGGGGGGATGAGATATAGAGAAAAAGCCTATTTAGGTTGAATTTGTAAGCAATTCTGTAAGCAACTCATGCTATTCTCGTTAGCGTGAGTTCAAATTCCCGCGGCTTTCGACCATTGAAAACGGAGACGTTTATCTTGCGCATCTGGCAAGAGAGTGGTCGTTCGGGATGGCATGGACAAATCCTTCATTTACCCGACCAGCATCACATCTATTTTGCAAGTTTTGAGCAAATAAAGTTGTTCTTGGCTGATTACATTCCATCCATTTTATTCCATTCGGATGAAAATCACGAAAATGAAGAATAGAAAGATAAGAAAGTGAGGTCAATGAATGAAAGCGCTGTTTCGTTTTCTCCTTGTGTTTTGTTTGATCGGGATTGGGATACTGATTATCCGTCCCTTGCCTGTTCAAGCTGGTGGAACCGTTGGAAGCGGCACCCCCGGCAGTTGCTCGGAGGTTGCTTTTTTTGGAGCCCTGAGCGGGGGCGGGACGGTAACCTTCAATTGCGGAAGCGCGCCGTATACTCTTGTTCTAAACAATACCGTGGATATCTCCCCTGGACCTACCACTATCATTGACGGAGGGGGGCAGATTACTCTTCAAAGAGCTTCGGGAAGGATCTTTAACGTGCAATCAGGAGCTTCTTTGACCCTAAGAAATATTACTTTAGATGGTGGTCTGACGAACGATATTTTCGGTGGAGCGGCTATTTACAATGCCGGAGGAACAGTCTTAGACAGAGTGACCATCCGCAACGCAAAGGACACGAGAACATTTACAGGCCCTTCCCTTGAAGG
>JAOAHK010000480.1 GCA_026415275.1 Anaerolineales bacterium | reverse complement strand
ATCCTAACCTTCAATTTTATCTTGTTTACTCGTGAAATCAAAATATTTCCCCTAAACAAGACAAAGCTTGCCCATCTATTTCGAGAAATCTATCCCACAAAAAGTGACCAAACTCACTAAGAAATCGGGCGTGCCGGTTCTTAATTTCGACACGCCCGTCAAAAAACTTACTCTTCTTTCTTCGCTTCTAGTTCTTTCTGTCTAGCAGCAATGATCTCTTGAGCAAGATGGGCGGGAACGATTTCATAATGGGAGAACTCCATTGTAAATACGCCACGTCCACCCGTAATCGATCTAAGGTCTGCTGTATAACGCAACATCTCAGCCAATGGAACTTGAGCTGTTACAACAGAACGCCCTTTTTCGGTATCCATCCCTTGTACCCGAGCACGGCGGGTGTTTAAGTCACCCAACACATCACCCATATTTGCTTCCGGCACAATAATCTTGACATTCATAATTGGCTCAAGCAAAACTGGTGCAGCATCCTTGACACACAACTTAAACGC
>JAOAHK010000479.1 GCA_026415275.1 Anaerolineales bacterium | reverse complement strand
GCGTTTGATGGGACGGCGTGCTGATGACCCGGAAGTTGAGGTAACGCGGCGGATGGTATCGTACCGCGTGGTAGCCGGGCCGCAGAATGATGCGCGCGTCGAAATCCCCATTGCCGGGAAAGTTTATACGCCGCAGGAGATTTCGGCGATGATTTTACAAAAACTCAAAAAAGACGCCGAAGCTTACTTGGGCGAGCCTGTGACGCAGGCCGTCATTACGGTGCCGGCATATTTCAACGATAGTCAGCGTCAGGCGACTAAAGACGCCGGACAAATCGCCGGGTTGGAAGTGTTGCGCATTATCAACGAGCCAACGGCTGCGGCCTTAGCTTACGGCTTAGATAAAAACAAAAACGAAACGATTCTGGTCTTCGACTTGGGCGGCGGAACGTTCGATGTGTCCATTCTAGAGGTGGGCGAAGGGGTCATCGAGGTCAAATCCACCAACGGCGATACGCACTTAGGTGGCGATGACTGGGACGACCGTATTGTACGGTGGATGCTGGATGAGTTCAAGAA
>JAOAHK010000478.1 GCA_026415275.1 Anaerolineales bacterium | reverse complement strand
GCCTCCATCCCTTTGCCCGGCGACAGGCACTCGCAGCTACCGTAAAAACACCTTGCGGCGATTTACTCGCTGTTTCTGCCCACTTGAGCATCAATCCTTGGCGCAATCGATCTCAGGTGAGAGAATTAATCGAATGGGTTGAGAGTTTAGGCTCAACGGGGATTATTGGAGGTGATTTCAATGCCTCTGAGCATACCGATAGCATAAGGCGTTTGAAAAAGTGCTGGCAGGACACCTTAAGGTTTATCCATCCTGCTCACCCAGACCCAGCGACCCATCGGATATCTATCCCTGTTTGGGGAGAATTGCGTCATCGTCTTGATTACCTCTTTCTTTACCAACGAGAGAAAATTTGGCGTATCCTCAATGCGGGCAAGGAGGGACGATTCTCTTTTTCCGATCACGCAGCTGTGTGGACGCGTTTGGAAGCCCGGGCAACTTAACGAATGTTGCAATAGGAGGACTAGAAGAGAATTTGTCACACCGAAGGGAACGCGACATCAGCGTCGCGTTACAGGGTGTAAGGC
>JAOAHK010000477.1:265-533 GCA_026415275.1 Anaerolineales bacterium | reverse complement strand
TGCCGGTGTTGGCGGTCAGGATAGCAATATGTGCAATGCTGACGGCAATTTCTGGGATCGCTGGGGCAATTGGTCGCAACCGGTTGATAAGGCCGATATCAGCGTCCAGAACCAAGCTGACATCGCCGATTGGCCGTGTTTTGCCAAGTATTACCTCACCTTCCCGCTGAGCAGCTTGCCCGCCGGGCGGACGGTAGTCTCAGCGAAGCTGATTTTAAGCCAGATGGGTAATGCGCAGCCGGAAGATGCTAGGCCGTCACTCATTCAG
>JAOAHK010000477.1:0-255 GCA_026415275.1 Anaerolineales bacterium | reverse complement strand
GCCGGCGTGATGTTTGGGCCGCCCGATTGGAGTAACCTTCCCAAGCGTGAAATTGATGTGACCCGTGGTGTAGCGCACGCCTATGCCAATGGCCAGCCGCTGCGGTTGGCGCTTTATTCAGCCGATGGCGCTTACCACAGCGGCAAATATTTCGTCACTAGCCGCACCGGCGATTGGAACGCGCAGAATCGCCCTACTTTGGTAGTAGTGTTGTCACGCCCGTAGAGCGACAGCGTCGCTGTGTCCGTCTCTTAT
>JAOAHK010000476.1 GCA_026415275.1 Anaerolineales bacterium | reverse complement strand
GATCCATCATTTTTATAACGATTCCCGTGTTGTGGCTTACGGTGAAGAAAACCGGGATTGGGGCGGTGCCTTTGCCGTCTACCGAGGCATGACCGAAGCATTGCCATACCACCGCCTGTTTAATTCACCCATTTCGGAGGGAGCTATCGTCGGTACCGCCGTCGGTTTTGCCCTCGAGGGAGGCAGACCCGTCGTGGAATTGATGTACTGCGATTTCATGGGACGCGCCGGCGACGAGGTCTTTAATCAACTTCCAAAATGGCAGGCGATGTCCGGCGGCTACTGCCGAATGCCGGTTGTCGTACGGGTCTCCGTCGGTAGTAAATACGGGGCACAGCATTCCCAAGACTGGACAGCCCTGTGCGCCGCTGTGCCCGGTTTGAAAGTGGTTTTCCCCGCAACGCCTTATTCCGCGAAGGGACTCATGGCATCTGCCTTACGCGGCAGTGACCCGGTTATCTTTTTCGAAAGCCAACGCCTCTACGACGTCACTGAAATCTTCAACCCGGACGGTGTACCAGCAACGTACTACAC
>JAOAHK010000475.1:261-537 GCA_026415275.1 Anaerolineales bacterium | reverse complement strand
TCACCCTGTTGTGCAGCAGCTTCTGTTCCAAATCTTACAGGACGGCGTTATCCAGGTCGGCATGGTAGGGGTACACTTGCTTGCCTTTGGCTTGCAGCCAGCGAGCCACTCGTTCTGCGTCGGCGACGGTAAGGGGGTAAATGATACCGCTGCCGGGGAGTGCATCCAAATGGTCTGCCAACCAGGCAAGACGCTCTGCCTGTGACGGCAAGACGATGTTTTGTAGCTGCAGACTGCGTCGGGCAAGTGAACCGCGCTGAACGCGAAGCCTTTCAC
>JAOAHK010000475.1:0-251 GCA_026415275.1 Anaerolineales bacterium | reverse complement strand
TGCTGTCGGATATCTGCTACCACCCGGTCGTTGGCGGTGGCTGTTGTCGCGAGCACGGGCTCGTTGCTGGGTAGTAAGCGTAATACACGCACAATGCGTCGATAATCGGGGCGAAAGTCGTGCCCCCAATCGGAGATGCAGTGTGCTTCGTCCACAATCAACATCACGATGCGAGGGGCGATCCGCTGCAGGATTCGCTCGTGAAACTCGGCGTTTGCCAGTCGTTCGGGGCTAATGAGTAGTAGGTCTAC
>JAOAHK010000474.1 GCA_026415275.1 Anaerolineales bacterium | reverse complement strand
TTCTTCGAGCCTATGGAGATACTCATCTAACTCGGCTTGTGTAGGGAATGCCGTACCATATATGCGCTGAAGCATCGGGTTGCGTTCATCTCCGCGCCAGTAGGCTCCTGCAACCGAAAGCAGCTTGAAGGCCTTGATCTCCCCGGTATTTGCCAGGTGCGGACCGCGACAGAGATCAATAAAGCCATCCTCCTCATACACGGAAATCACCTCTTCGTCCGGCATCTCTCGGATAAGTTCTAGCTTGTAAGGCTCATCCTTGAACATCTCAAGAGCTTCGTCACGAGACACCTCTCGCCGGACAAACGGGCTTTTCTTCTCCACAATCCTGGTCATCTCCGCAGATATCCGATCGAGATCCTCGGGAGTAAACGGATTGGGAACGTCGAAATCATAGTAAAAACCGTCCTCGATGGCTGGCCCAATTGCGATTTTAACACCGGGAAATAGATTGCGAACTGCATGCGCCATGACATGTGCAGTCGAGTGACGGAGAGTTCCCAGCTCGGATTGATTCATAAACCCAGTCCTTCCAGTAAAC
>JAOAHK010000473.1:285-559 GCA_026415275.1 Anaerolineales bacterium | reverse complement strand
GAGAGCTTCCAGTAGTTCGTAGACCTTGAATCGCAGCTTTTCCAGCGAGGCCAGCTTCTCGTTAACCTCCGGCCCGGGAGCCCCACCAGGCTCGGGCTGGGACATCGTTATCGCCTCCCCTACGTCGTTGTTGCTCATCCTTTCACCCCCTCCCCCCTGAGGACCTCCTCCTCTATCATCTCTATTTTGGCCATTAGCAGGTCGAGCTTTGCTCTGGCCATTCTCGGGGCGTTCGTTTTCTCCGCATATGACGATTGTATCTGCTTTAACACAC
>JAOAHK010000473.1:0-275 GCA_026415275.1 Anaerolineales bacterium | reverse complement strand
GTATAAGAGACAGATATTATTCCATTCATCTCGTTTACTAGCTGCTGTGTTTCCTCTATCAGCTTACGGAGCTCGCCTATCTTCTCCCACAGCTCCTTTGATCTGAGGGCCAGCTCCGGCCCGGTGTTGCTCATCCTTTCACCCCCTCCCTCATGAGGATCTCTTTCTCTCTCCTTGCAACCTCCTCTCTGAGCGTGTTGAGCTCCTCCTCTATCTTCTTCCATGCTTCCGTCTTTTTGGCATACTCCCTTATCTTTCTTTCCACAGCTTTTGCT
>JAOAHK010000472.1 GCA_026415275.1 Anaerolineales bacterium | reverse complement strand
TGTCCATCCCGCACATTTACGGCACGCCCTTCTACGTGTACGCCTACGCCTTTGGGCAGTTGCTGGTGCTTTCCCTGTACCGGCAGTTCAAACAGGAAGGCGAGTCCTTCAAGCCGCGCCTGAAGCAGATTCTGGCGGCTGGCGGTTCACAGTCGCCGGAGCACATCCTGCGCAACGCCGGGGTGGATATCCGCCAGGCGGCGTTCTGGCAGGGCGGGTTTGACGTGATTGCGGAACTGGTGAATCAACTGGAGCAGATTCCTCTGCCGTAAGCGTCCCCCCTGAACGAAACCGCCCTCCCGCAGAAACCAACCGGTGCGGGAGGGCGTTTTTTTTTGCGAGAATCTTGCCTACAAATTTTCTTCTTCCATCATCTTCAGGAAAGCCTCTACCACCCGGGGATCGAAGTGCTTGCCCGCCTGCTCGCGGATGTACTCCAGCGTTTTCTCGCGCGTCCATGCCTTGCGGTAAGGGCGGTCGGAGGTCAGGGCGTCGTACACGTCCACAATGGCAAAGATGCGCGCCCCCATGGGAATGGCTTCCCCTTTCAAACCATAGGGGTAGCCG
>JAOAHK010000046.1 GCA_026415275.1 Anaerolineales bacterium | reverse complement strand
TTCCAGAATAGACATCCTTGTAAGATAGGTTTCTCTAAAATTTCGGTTAAAATACCTAAGCAATTGGCAGAGGGTAAAAAATTCTCTCTCGGCCGTCCAATTTAGCGATTAGAGAAAGGAAAAGACATCGATGGCTTATCAACTTTCTGCTTGGAGTTTGGCAGACTTGTTTCCTGCTCATGATAGCTCCGAAATGCGGCAGGCTTTTGCTAAGCTGGAAGAAGATACCAAACACTTTGAAGGACAACGCAGTCAACTAAAAGCAGAGATTGACAACCACACATTTTTGGGCATGGTGCGCCAATTAGAGCAGATCAACTACCTGCTCTCTAAGGTGCATGCCTTCGCCGAATTATGGTTTAGCTCCGACACCCAAGATCAAGCC
This sequence comes from Anaerolineales bacterium, assembly GCA_026415275.1. Lineage (GTDB taxonomy): Bacteria > Chloroflexota > Anaerolineae > Anaerolineales > UBA4823 > NAK19. The sequence continues at coordinate 10,194 of JAOAHK010000046.1, read as the reverse complement.
GCACAAGCCTTTTTGGCGCAAGTAGAACAACTCGCCGCAACCCTGCAAAATCGCACGCTCTTCTTCAGCTTGTGGTGGAAAGACCTGGATGAGCAGAACGCAGCGCGCCTGATGGACGCCTCTGGCGATTACCGCTATTGGCTGGAGATGATGCGCAAATTCAAGCCGCATACCCTAAGCGAAGCAGAAGAGAAAATTGTCAACATTAAGGACGTGACTGGGGTGCAAGCCTTGCGCAATCTGTACGATGCCATCACCAATCGCTATGTTTTTACCTTGGAGGTAGAGGGTGAAAAGAAGGAGCTAACGCGTGGACAGTTGATGGTCTATGCTCGCCATCCCGATCCTGAAGTGCGTGCCCGCGCCTACCAGGAGATGTATCGTGTTTATGGTGGTGATGGGCCGATTTTGGGCTTGATGTATCAAACCATCGTACGCGATTGGCATAACGAACAAGTTGATTTGCGCCATTTTCGCAGTCCGATCTCGGCGCGCAACCTCTCCAACGATTTGCCCGATGGTGTAGTGGATACTCTTCTGGAAGTGTGCCAGAAAAACGCGGTGCTATTCCAGCGCTTTTTCCGCCTTAAGGCGCGCTGGATCGGCATGGATCGCCTGCGTCGCTATGACATTTATGCCCCAGTCGCCAAAGCCGATAAGACTTATCCCTTTGAACAAGCCGCCGAAATGGTCTTGGAGTCTTTCCAACGCTTCTCGCCGCGCATTGCCGAGCAAGCACAACGAGTCTTTGACCAACAACACCTCGATAGCGAAGTGCGCAGGGGCAAACGCGATGGCGCCTTCTGCCTAACAGCGGTGAATGACTTGACGCCGTACGTGCTGGTCAACTATCAGGGCAAAGCTGAAGATGTAGCAACCCTCGCCCACGAACTAGGGCATGCTGTGCATGCCATGATGGCAGCCCATCACACCTTGTTCACTTTCCATTCCTCTTTGCCCTTAGCAGAAACGGCTTCGACCTTTGGCGAGATGCTCCTGATCGATAGCCTGTTAGCTCAAGAAACAGACGACGCCGTGCGCCGCGATATCCTTTTCCGTCAGTTAGACGATGCCTATGCCACCATTGGGCGTCAAGCTTATTTTGCCCTCTTCGAACGCCAAGCGCATCAGATGGTCAAAGAAGGCGCTGCTGTGGATGACCTGTGTAAGGCGTATGCTCGAAACCTCAGCGACCAGTTTGGCGATGCCGTGGAAGTCTCCGATGAGTTCCGCTGGGAGTGGGTGGCAATCCCGCACATTTACCATTATCCCTTCTACGTTTATGCCTATTCTTTTGGGCAGTTGCTGGTGCTTTCGCTTTATAAGCAATACCAACAGGAAGGTGAGGCGTTCAAACCGCGCTATGAGATCATTCTGGCAGCGGGGGGCAGCGCCGCGCCGGAGAAATTCCTCTCGGCAGCCGGCTTTAATATCTACGACCCGGCCTTTTGGCAGGGCGGCTTCGCCGTATTAGGTGTCATGTTCAGCCGCCTAGAAGCCATCCCGCTCTCCACATGAAGGCGCAGCTAAAGTGTTGGTTGTTCACCTGCCCGTTAGGAGGCGCAAAATACAGATATTCACCTCTCTCCCAAGGGACGATGGGTGAGAGCGGTGGATGGCGGACAGGGATGTCCGCCATCATCTATGATCATTTCTTGTTCTTCGACAACTTTTCCCTTCCAGAATAGACGCCTACAATTCCAAAACTTTATTCGTTTATCGTCCTCTCTTTGTTCCCAGTTTTCTTCTATTCGATTGACGCTTAAGAATCCGACAAAATTGCCGGGACTAGGGAAAGGAAGAGTTCAGTCCATCAAATCTGTGATAAAATTCCTTTAATCATTTAGCCACCCCGTGCAAGGAAATCAAAATGACAAATCACCTTGACCAGATTTGTCAAGCCGTCGTTGATGGGGATGACATTTCAATCGTAGGAGCTGTCCAAGAAGCTTTACAAGCGGGGAAAGTCCCTTGAAACATCGTTTCCGCTTATGGCAAAGATACCTGTTTACCGTGATCGTCAATGGCTTGCGCAAGGCAGAGAACACGGCAGTTGCCTTTGAAGCGCGCGGTTTTGGTGCGTACCCCGAACGAACCTACTGGAAGGAATTCCACTGGACGCCCAGTGGTATCCTTTTGGTAATTCTCTTCACCGTCTTTTGTGTGGCTTTGATTGTCTGGGAAAGATTCTATCTATAGCCTTGAACGACTCAGATGAGAAAGTCTTCACACCGGAATTAGCGCCGCGCACGGGTGAGCGCAACGCTTGGATTTTGGCGTTTTTGATGGTGATCTTATGGTTAGTTTTCAGGCTCACCCCATGGGAGCTGCCGGTTACCGTCGAGGTATTGGTGATTTTCACTCTTGGCGCGGCACTTTTGATCAGTTTTAGCAATTGGGTAGAGCGCAAGACCATCCTCGCCATCCATAGCGGCGGGGTGCGCTTCGAGAACGGGATTCGCAAAGTGCATCTCGGCTGGAAGGAAATCGAGGAGGTGCGCGTGCGCCCGGCAGTCTGGGGCAAGCGCGTGCAGGTGCGGGGAAAGGGAACGCGGTTCGACTTTTTTACTTTAGGAGAAGTCAAATATAAAGGGGCTGTTCAGGCAAAGACTGGCTTTGCTCAGGGGGAGGAAATCGTCCGTCAGATTGTTCTAAACAGCGGCTTACGCATTGCTGATCAGCTAGGGGATGAGTTGATCTATTCGCGCTGACAAACAAGAATCCTGCGCATAAAATACAAAATCCCAAATACAAGGTTTGCCTTTCATTTCTTATAATTGATGCCGTCGAGGTCCCTAACCACATCCGATAGGTTGGCATGGTTTTCGATGAAAGACAAGGGGTAAGCTATTTGGAAAGCGGCAAAGTCTGGACGCTAGTTTTACCCTCTAATCCGAGCAGGGGTTAGACGCGTGGTCGAAAGCAGTGTTCCAATAATCCAGAGGAGCATCTTTTACCCTAAGTCTTATAAAATGGTGATACAATATACACAAATCAACAATGAAGGACAAACTGAATGGCAGATGCAATTCTTGATGTCCAAGGGTTGGAGACCCAATTTAAAACCTCAAATGGAACTGTTTATGCTGTAAATGGAGTATCTTTTTACCTCAATGAGGGAGAAACACTTGGCGTCGTTGGGGAGAGCGGCTGCGGGAAAAGTGTTACCGTGTTATCAATGCTTCACTTAATCCCGTCTCCTCCAGGAAAGGTAACCGCTGGCAAGGCGTTGTTTTGGGGAAAAGATCTACTTCAAATGAGCGAGGATGAGATCCGCCATATCCGCGGTGCACAAATTAGCATGATCTTTCAAGACCCAATGACCTCTTTCAACCCTGTCTTGACGATTGGGCGGCAAGTTGCAGAACCCCTTGAAATTCATCTGGGGATGAGCAAGAAAGAGGCAACCCAACGGGTCATTGAACTGTTGGAGATGGTTGGCATCCCCCGTGCAAAGGAGCGCATCCACGATTACCCGCATCAATTTTCGGGAGGCATGCGTCAGCGGGTAATGATTGCGATGGCTTTAGCGTGCAACCCCAATGTCCTAATTGCAGATGAGCCGACAACTGCGCTGGACGTCACCATTCAAGCGCAAATTGTGGATCTGGTCAAGCGGCTGCGGGATGAAATCAATATGTCCATTATTTGGATTACCCATGATTTGGGAATTATTGCCGGTTTAGCCCAGCGGGTGGCGGTGATGTACGGAGGGTATATCATCGAGGAAGCACCTGTCAAAGAACTCTATGCTCATCCCCAACATCCCTATACCATAGGTCTTCTCGGAAGCTTACCCCGCTTAGATGAGGTTCAGCGCAAGCGATTAGAGTCCATCGATGGTTTACCTCCCGTCCTGTACGAGAAACCGACCTACTGCCCATTTGCCCCGCGCTGTAAATATGTTTTTGACCACTGCTGGAGCGAGAATCCCTCTCTAGAAAAAATTGACAGCGGTCACACAGTTGCCTGTTGGTATAATGTAGAGGAGGGGAAGCCAAGATGATCACAGGTGATGGGGTCCTACTCAGTGTCCGTAACTTAATCAAATATTTTCCGATTACGCGGGGAATTATCTTTCAAAGGCAGATTGGTGCAGTTCATGCAGTGGACGATATTTCTTTTGACATCCATCGCGGCGAAACCTTGGGATTGGTCGGCGAGTCAGGGTGCGGGAAATCGACTACGGGTAGAACCATCTTGCAACTCTACCGCCCAACATCCGGCCAAGTTCTTTTTGATGGAGTAGATTTAGTAACCCTAAAGGGAAATGAATTGCGCAAAATGCGCCGGCGGATGCAGATGATTTTCCAAGACCCGTACGCGAGTCTGAATCCACGCATGACGGTGGGGGAGATTATTGGCGAGCCTTTACTGATCCATGGCGTTGCGAAGGGCAAAGCCATTCAGGAGCGGGTAGAACAATTACTGGAGTTGGTTGGGTTAAATCCGGCTTTTTCGAATCGCTATCCTCACGAATTCTCGGGTGGTCAGCGCCAGCGGATTGGGGTCGCTCGCGCTTTAGCTTTACAACCCGATTTGATCGTCTGCGATGAGCCCATTTCTGCTTTGGATGTCTCGATTCAAGCCCAAGTGGTAAATCTGCTGGAAGACCTTCAACACCAGTTTGGCTTGACGTACTTATTTATTGCTCATGATCTCTCGATGGTGCGCCATATCAGCGATCGCGTGGCAGTGATGTACTTAGGAGTATTGGTGGAATTAGCGGATCGGAATGAGTTATATAATAACCCTCTCCATCCCTATACCCAAGCGTTGCTTTCCGCAGTTCCCATTCCCGATCCTTTTGTGGAGGAACGACGAAGGCGCATTATTCTAGAAGGAGATGTTCCCTCACCGGTCAACCCGCCTTCCGGTTGTCGCTTTCGCACGCGTTGCAAATACGCCAAGGAAATCTGCAGTGAAGTCAAACCAGATTGGCGTGAACTCCAACCCGGACACTTTGTCGCCTGTCATTTTGCCGGCGAGTTGGGGTAATATCAAGAAACCCAGCGTGTTATAATGCACAGATTTAGAAAGGAGGTGGTTTTCGAAACAGAATCAACATCAAACATCCCGCTCCTATGCTGTATGACCCAAAATATTCTTAATCTACTTTTTGAGGAGAAGAACATATGAGGACGAAACTGTATTCTATTCTCGCAGTGCTAATGGTTCTAAGCCTAGCTTTAGCTGCCTGCCAACCTCAGGCACCTCAGGTGCAAGAGGTCATCAAGACCGTCATCGTGGAGGTGCAAGGCACTCCACAAGTCGTGGTTGTGACCCCAGAACCGGTCGAACAACCAGCCGGTCCAAAAACCTTGCGCTTGAACATGGGCCCTGGCGATATTCCGACCATCGATCCAGCCCTCTCTACTGATACATCTTCCGTTCAGATTGTGGAGCTGACCACGGTTGGGTTGACCCGCCAGAACGAGGAAACCACTGCACTCGAGCCCGGCATGGCAACTTCCTGGGAAGTGGTCAATAACGAAGATGGCACCCAGACCGTAACCTTCAAGCTGCGCGATGATGTCTATTGGGTTAAGTACGACGGCAATGAAGTCGTCCAGGTCAATGATTGTGAGGGCAATCCGCGCAAAGTGACTGCAATGGATTTCGAGTACGGCATCCTGCGCACCCTCGCTCCGGCAACCGCTTCGGACTACGCCTATGTCTTGGCATTCGCCATCAAGGGCGCTTCCGAATATAATGCCGGTGAAAATGAAGATCCCGAGTCGGTGGCTGTTCAGGCACTTGATGAGACCACATTGGAAATCACCTTTGTCGATCAGGCGGTTTATAATCTGAACATTGCTGGCATGTGGGTGGCTCACGCTCAACCGAAATGGTTAATTGAGGGCGATGACTGCACCGAAGCCCGCGGCGATCGCTGGACAGAAACTGGCTTCTTCCAGGGTTATGGACCCTACACTCTGAAGGAATGGGTGCATGACTCCTATATCACCTTGGTCAAGAATCCGTTCTGGGTTGGCACAGACTCGGTTCCCGAAGCTAAGATCGAAGAGGTAACCTGGACGATGTTAGACGAAGCTCCAGCCTTCGCCGAGTATGAAGCTGGCAATCTGGATGTTGCGGGTGTTCCCCTTGCCGACATCGATCGCGTAAAAGCTGACCCAACCCTCTCTGCAGAGTTGACCATCGCTCCGGTGCTATGTACTTACTACTATGGCTTTAATACCAAAGCTCCCGTTGTGGATGATGTCCGCGTGCGCCGCGCCTTGTCCATGGCGATCGATCGCGAAAGCCTAATTGCCAACGTGACAAAGGGCGAGCAAGAACCAGCGCAATGGTTCTCACGGCCGGGTTTGGCAGGCGCTCCGACGATGGAAACCCACCCTGATCTGGGTGTCAAATATGATCCCGAAAAAGCCAAAGCCGAACTTCAATCCTACCTAGATGAGAAAGGCTTGACCGCTGACCAGCTTGACCTGACCCTGATGTTCAACACTTCGTCTGGCCACCAAAAGATTGCCGAGGCGATTCAGCAGATGTGGAAGGATGTGTTGGGTGTGAATGTCAAGTTGGTAAACCAAGAGTGGAAGGTATATCTTGAGACCATCAAAGGTGCCGATACACCGCAGATTTGGCGCTTGGGCTGGTGCCAAGACTATCCGGATGCTAATAACTTCATCCGTGAAGTCTTCTATCCAGGCGGTTCAGCTAACCCCAACACCGATGGAAGTGTTGGTGGTGTTTCCTGGAGCAACGATACTTTCAACCAACTGGTGCTAGATGCGGCGAAGGAAACCGATCCTAAGAAGCGGGTCGAGCTGTACGCCCAAGCGGAGCAGATTTTGGTCTACGAAGATGCGGTGATGATTCCCATCTATTGGTACACCCGCGTGACCGTGACCAAACCTTATGTCCAACGCACCTTCTCCGTGCTCGGTGGTCTAGAGCATATTGAGAAGTGGGATATTACCAAATAAGAATTGAATAACTAAGGATGGGGAAGGATAAACCTTCCCCATCCCTTTATGGAGGTTTGCATGGGCCGTTATATTGCCCGCCGGATGATTTATCTCTTCGTTGTATTAATTGTTGTCTCGTTCATAACCTTTGGATTAATGCACGCTGTGCCAGGGGGACCATTTGACCGTGAGAAAGCTTTACCCCCCGAAATAATGGCGAATCTAGAAAAACGTTATCATTTGGACGATCCGCTCTGGAAGCAATATTTGAATTATTTATATGATGTCTTTATTCCTCGCATAACAACTCAACCTCCTAAAGGAACATTGGAGGACGATTTCTTAATCAGTGCTAAGATGGGCGGCGTGTGGCTGCGTTGGATGAATTTCGGACCCTCTTATTCCTCTCGTAGCCGCACGGTGAACGACATCTTTCGTCAACAGTTACCCATCTCTGCCCAGCTTGGCACGATGGCTCTGTTGGTTGCTTTGATCATTGGAATGCCCTTAGGAATTATTGCTGCACTAAAACAAAACACAATTTTTGATTATATCAGCATGAGTGTTGCGATCTTTGGCGTTTCTGTGCCAGTGATCGTCTTAGGGCCACTTTTGATATGGATTTTTGGGGTCACCTTAAAGTGGTTACCCCCAACCGGATGGGGAGCAAAACCTCCCTATCTGCTAGGATTCTTACCTACCAATTGGGGATGGGAGTACTTTAGATTTGCGATAATGCCCTCGATTGCGTTAGGGTTGGGCAGTTCAGCGGTGATTGCGCGTTTAACTCGAGCGAGTTTATTACAGACCATTCGCGAAGATTATATTCGCACTGCGCGGGCAAAAGGTTTGCAGGAAAGATTAGTGATCACTCGACATGCGCTAAAGAATTCTCTAATCCCTGTTGTCACGATTCTGGGGCCAATGTTTGCTGCATTGGTAACAGGCACCTTTGTTACCGAATTGGTTTTTGGTATTCCGGGGATGGGCAAATATTTTGTGACCAGCATTACCAATCGTGATTATCCGGTCATCATGGGTACCATTTTGCTCTATGCTGTCTTCTTAGTGATTGCCAATTTGGTCGTGGATATTGTCTATGCTTACTTAGACCCACGCATACGTTATGACTAGTAGGTAAAGACTACTGAGGAGGTTGAATGTCTCAAGAAACTATTCGATTGAAAGAAAAAGCTTTAGCTGGAGGAATGCCCCTAACCCAGAAGAGAGAAAATCTTTGGGTGGATGCCTTTCGCCGTTTGATCCGCAATCGCGCCGCTGTGATTGGCGGAACAATTGTGATTGTTTTGATCATCATGGCTGTTTTTGCCCCGCAAATTGCTCCGCGCAGCTATGAGAAACAAGTGCTAAACGATCAAAATACAGTTCCAGCTTGGTTATTGAGTATTTTTCCAACCATGAAGCCCTATGCGCGGATTTCAAATGATTATGTTTTTGGCGCTGATTATGTCGGTAGAGATTTGTTTAGCCGCATTGTCTATGGAGCACGCGTCTCCTTAACCGTTGCTTTTATCGGCCCTCTGATTAGCTTGATTATCGGGACGATTTATGGCAGCATCTCTGGATATTTTGGCGGCCGGGTGGATAATATCATGATGCGCATCGTAGATGTGTTGTATGCGTTTCCGGGATTGCTGTTTATCATTTTACTCTTGGCTTTCTTCCGTTCAACCTTGACAAAAATAGAACCTGGCACCTTTGCTTATGCTGTGAGCCAGTTAGACGCCCGTCTCGGCGGGATGCTGTTTATTTTTATCGGTATCGGATTGACAGCTTGGGAGACCATGGCGCGCTTGACGCGTGGACAAGTTCTTTCTGTGCGAGAAAAAGAGTTTATTGAAGCTGCCCGTACGATCGGAGCTTCGAACTTGCGCATTATGTTCCGCCATATTTTGCCCAATATCATCGGACCCTTGGTTGTGGCGGAGACCCTAGCAATTCCAGGTTATATATCCACAGAGGCTTTCTTATCTTTTATTGGTTTGGGCGTCAATCCTCCAACCCCCTCGTGGGGTTCCATGATTGCCGATGGAGCGCAGGTTATCCGCACCTACCCTAATCAAACTGTTTTCCCAGCTTTAGCGTTGGCGATTACCATGTTCGCCTTCAACTTTCTTGGCGATGGTCTGCGAGATGCCCTCGATCCACGCTTGAGAGGAACACAGTAATATTTGGCGCAAAAAACAAGCAGACCATTATCTTAGGTCTGCTTGTTTTTTTAGGGTCAATGCGTGACCTTTGATCGTCTTCCCCGATCAGCATAAATACCCATATTGACCTGACTAAATCCTTGACGCGGTTATGTCACTCTAGAGAAACTTGGTAATGCCTTCCAGTGTCATTCCAGAAGAACATAACAACTGAGGAGTCTATAGGGTATCTTGCTTAACTCGAAAAGATAAGATGAGCAAGTGCATTTCTATAACGAGAGAGTCTCAACCCAAAAGAGATATCTTTGCAACTTTTTACTCTTGTCAGTCAGAATTAAGATTTTTATGGTAATATTAATTTAGCCAGAGCTGAATTGTCAATGACAAATCATAGATTGAATTAGTGAAGGAGGTGAAAGCAGAACAAATACTGGCTTTCTTACAATTTCCCTGTAAGTACCATAACCTAATCTTACTTGGAGGAGAATATGCTTAAAACTCGTCTATTTCAATTTCTAGGATTTCTCATGGTGCTGAGCTTGGTGTTAGCTGCTTGCGCTCCGCAGGCAACGCCAACACCCGAAGCCACCCAGCCCCCAGCGGCGGAAACCCAGCCACCGGCTGAAACCGAAGCTCCCCCTGAGCCGACCCCGACACCCGAGCCAACGCCCACTCCCATTCCTCGGCAAGGTGCATTGATTGACTCGGTTGTGTTTACCAGCATCGACTCGCCTGATGCGGCAATCGCGCAATTGCAAGCGGGTCAATTGGATCTCTTTGCCGAGACGGTGTCCAACCCGGCGAATTTCAATACCGTCAAAGATGACCCTAAATTGCGTTACTACAACGCCTTCGGTACCTATGTGGAGCTGACCTTTAACCCGGTCTTGAAGTTTGCCGATGGGAGACTCAACCCCTTTGGCGACCCTGAAATCCGTGAAGCGATCAACATGCTAGTTGACCGCAATTACATTGTTCAGGAAATCTATGGCGGGTTGGCAGTGCCCAAGTTCCTGCCCATGAACTCTGCCTTCCCTGATTATGCCCGTTACGTAGATGTTGCGCGTGCTCTGGAAGCTAAGTATGCC
>JAOAHK010000471.1:305-568 GCA_026415275.1 Anaerolineales bacterium | reverse complement strand
AATGCTGCCCGCACCGATGATAATGACATCATACGTGGAAACGCTCATCTTGCTCTCCGTCTCTGTCCAATTGCTAGTCTTCCTTCACACCAGCGAAAACACCCAGGGGAACTTCGATGAACAACGGGCGCAGGGTGTTTTCGGTGACCTCTGCCGGCTGCACACCCAGCTCGCGGAAAGCGCGCTTGATGATGCTGCTGCAAGTCTTTCCGCCGCAGGCGCCCATGCCAGCGCGAGTGATAGCTTTGATTTCGTTCATATCG
>JAOAHK010000471.1:0-295 GCA_026415275.1 Anaerolineales bacterium | reverse complement strand
GATCTCTGCCAGTGTCACTCTTTCGCAGCGACAGACGATGGTGTCATCTTCTAACCGCTCTACCCATTGCTCTGTGGGCTGAGCAACCCAGCTCTCTTGCACGCGTATGCCGGCAATGCGCGTGGCGATCTCGCGCGGGGCGCGCACCCGCACCAACATTGTCCGATCGGTGGCTTTGGCGATGCGCGTGCGGATCACCTCCACTTCTCCCAGCAGGTTGCCGGCGGTATCCGTCACCGTCACCCAATCCCCAGCTTTGAGGCTGCTCTTCTCAAACTCGTATGGAATAATCACA
>JAOAHK010000470.1 GCA_026415275.1 Anaerolineales bacterium | reverse complement strand
GATTTATTTGGTTTCAACAATGGCTAAGAGATCGCTCTCGCGTAGGATAAGCAGTTTTTTGTTATCGATCTTGATTTCTGTGCCGGCGTATTTGGCAAACAGGACGGTATCTCCCTCTTTCACGTCCAAGGGGATGCGTTTGCCCTCGTCGTCGCGCTCGCCGGGTCCAACGGAAAGAACTTTGCCTTTTTGAGGTTTTTCTTTTGCGGTTTCTGGCAAGACGATTCCGCCTGCGGTGACCTCTTCTTGCTCAATGGGTTCGATCACAACCCGGTTACCGAGGGGTTTAAGAGTTATAGACATACAAACCTCCTTGAGAAAATGGTTTTGATTGACGGTTTACGTGGCGACAAGTTAGCACTCAAGCGTTGAGAGTGCTAACTTGCGCCTAAAATATATCGAACTTTTTATCTTAAGTCAAGAGGGAAGCGAAAAATTCTTATAAAATTCTGATATTTCTCCCCTCGCCCAGTGGGAGAGGGGCTGGGGGTGAGGGCTCTGCCCTCACCCGCTGGGAGAGGGGGCGGGGGTGAGGGTTACGGACATGCCCACAAGTAAGCCTCATCCACATACATCGCTGTCACATCG
>JAOAHK010000469.1 GCA_026415275.1 Anaerolineales bacterium | reverse complement strand
CCCTCGACCAGGAGAGAGCGCCACAGAGATTCGTAGTGGTCACGCCGTAAGATGTGCCTCTGGCGGTATTCTGGTTCTAGAGAGCGATATTCTAAGAGCAACACCGAAGACAGATCCCGTTGCTCGAGCATAATTTGGAGATAGGTCAGCATGGCTTGGCGTAGCTTTTCTTCGGGTGGCAAATCCAAAGCTAAGACCTTTTGCATCCCCTCGATCAATAAATCCAACGCCCGATCCAAAAGGGCAAGCAGGATCTCTTGTTTGCTATCGACATGATGATAAAGGCTGGCTTTTTGGAGTTTTACTGCATCGGCGATATCCTGCATCGATGCAGCATGATAGCCCTTTTGGCGAAAGATTTGCGCAGCGGCTTCCAGAATTTCATCACGCGTCATAGGAGTAGCCTACCGACCGTTCGGTAGTTTAAGCATAGCAAATTTTCAGGGCGATGTCAAGTTAAGGACAGATGAGAAAAATGTCATTGATCGTTATCGACCAAGACGAGCATAGGATCGACTGCCCGAAATTCCCCTGATGTTCGCCACCAAAGATAGGTTTGGCGCTCTTCGGGCGTGGCATCGGCTATGTAATAAGCCATGCCGGGGAAGACTTGAGCAGCTTTGCCGATGCGCATTTCCAAGTGAAGGTGGGCAACCCCAGCATTTCCGCTCTTGCCC
>JAOAHK010000468.1 GCA_026415275.1 Anaerolineales bacterium | reverse complement strand
GTATAGGATCATCCGCTTGGGTTTTTAATTGAGAGTGTAATCGCTACAGGGAACGGAGAGCACACACAAGGGGAGTAGTGCTCTCAGCCAAGTGTAAACCTTGATAACCTGTTGACCAGTACTGTTAGAAATCTATCAAAACGCAGCCCGAGGCGTAAATTTCTCGGCATCCCGTGATACAATAAATTTGTCGTATAAAAATCTAGTTTCTCCTGTTTAGGAGAAAAATTTTCAAAAAAGGAGAACGAACCATGATCCCTAAAGCAATGCAAGACGCAATGAATGAACAAATCAAGAACGAGCTGTATTCAGCTTATTTGTATCTTTCCATGGCTGCCCACTTCGAAAGCAAAACCTTGAGCGGCTTTGCCAATTGGCTGCGTATTCAAGCCGAAGAAGAGCTCGGCCACGCCATGAAATTCTATAACTTTATCCTAGAGCGCGGCGGCACGGTGTCCCTCAAAGCCATCGATCAGCCACCTTCCAGTTGGAATTCCAACCTGGAGGCTTTCGAGCAAGTTTTGGCACATGAGCAGAAAGTCACCAAGTTGATCAACGACTTATACGAGTTAGCCCTCAAGGAGAAAGACTATCCCAGCCAAGTGATGTTGCAATGGTTTATTGAAGAGCAAGTGGAAGAGGAAAAGAACGCCACCGAGATCATTGAAAAGCTCAAACTGA
>JAOAHK010000467.1:257-733 GCA_026415275.1 Anaerolineales bacterium | reverse complement strand
CATCCACAGGCGCAAACGCCCCGCTGACTGTCCCGCCATCATGGATGCGCGTCACCTGCTCCACGCAGCCTGATGGACAGACGCCGTCCTTATGGTTGAGATTGATATACCCCACAGGTCCGCTCCAATCCATGAAGCCCAGGTCGTGCCCTTCATCGAGCGTGCGTCCTTCGGGAAGCGGGAGAGCAAATAAGGGTCTCGATAGGCTCGACCCAGCGGGTCTTGGATTTTGACTGAATGCGGAAAGAAACAGAAGAACCAGTATCGAGATGAGCGCGATTTTGTGCTTCATTGACCAACCTGCCGTTGTGGGATTTCATCGTCCGCAAAGATGCGGCACAACGGCCCGCGTTTCAGCCGCAGCGCGGAGCGCTGTCGGCTGCAAACGCGTGTTAGCACGCTCAAATCTCTTCAATGACAGCGTATCGTCGCTGCTTCAATGTTATTCCAAATTCTCGTCGTACCCTGTATCTCAT
>JAOAHK010000467.1:0-247 GCA_026415275.1 Anaerolineales bacterium | reverse complement strand
GCCACCATATCTCCAACTATCTATTGAACCGTGTGGTCCCAGGCAATTCTTTGGTACTGAAAGCTGATAACTTGCTCCAGGAAGCGCGAACGTCCAGCAACCCGACGGCTCGCCTGGACACTGTTTCCACGCATTCGCTGGTGGACCGCCAAATAGTGTGGCTGCTTCTTCGGGGGACTTGAGAATATATCTACCTGCTGCCTGGGGCAGAGTTGTTGGCATAGGTTGTTAACTTACCGTTAATAAT
>JAOAHK010000466.1 GCA_026415275.1 Anaerolineales bacterium | reverse complement strand
GGTTACGAAAAAACGGAACCAGTCAATTGACTGGTCGAATCCTCTTAGAGGATACTGAAACACACGCGCGGGCGAACTGGGCGGCAGTCTTAATTTCGTTGCAACCGTCTCGATCCGTTAGAGGATACTGAAACTATTCTCTACGCCATTCTGCGCAGGATTTATAAATCCGTTGCAACCGTCTCGATCCGTTAGAGGATACTGAAACGCAATGTCCTCTGACATCTGCTGGAGCCTGGTAACGTTGCAACCGTCTCGATCCGTTAGAGGATACTGAAACACTGACAACTATATCGATAAAGTTCGTAACTTTTTCCGTTGCAACCGTCTCGATCCGTTAGAGGATACTGAAACCAGATATCGCAAACATGGTCATCACTGGCGGTCTGTTGCAACCGTCTCGATCCGTTAGAGGATACTGAAACCCTTTGCCATCTGGAAGGTGCCGCGGTCTGGCTGAGTTGCAACCGTCTCGATCCGTTAGAGGATACTGAAACGACTGGACAAAGGCGCACTGTCACAATGCTGCAATGTTGCAACCGTCTCGATCCGTTAGAGGATACTGAAACTCAGCGTGCCCTCCCAGCGCGAATCGCCATAGGACGTTGCAACCGTCTCGATCCGTTAGAGGATACTGAAACATTGTCCGCGCCAGACGCTTGCTTTGTTTTCAGAAAGTTGCAACCGTCTCGATCCGTTAGAGGATACTGAAACCGTCAAAGTTTTTAATCAGGGACAGAAACTCCACGATGTTGCAACCGTCTCGATCCGTTAGAGGAT
>JAOAHK010000465.1 GCA_026415275.1 Anaerolineales bacterium | reverse complement strand
TGGTAAGCCATCCATCGACATTTACACCGCCGCAGGATATGCTCCCGTATTTGATGTCTATAAAAAAGAGTGGATTCCTGAGATCGCAGCCTATATTACCCCAATCGACCGATTACCTCCGCTTTACTGGAGCGGCGAAGTGGTTGGAGCAGTGACCCCCGAAGCAGCTCAACAAACCGGTTTGGTGGCTGGCACCCCCGTTGTCGCCGGGACGACCGACGCGGCTGCGGAAGCCCTAAGTGCTGGGGTGGCAGACTTTGGTGATATGATGTTGATGTTTGGGAGCAGTATCTTCTTTATCATGAAGACGGAAAAACTCATCCCAACCCAACGGTTTTGGAGTTCAAATTTTCTCGAAGCTGGCAGTTTTGCATTTCTGGGAGGCATGTCCACCTCAGGTAGCTTGACCACTTGGTTCCGCGATCAGTTTGCTCAATTGGAGTTACGAGCGGAGAACGAGTCGGGGGTGAATGCTTTCGCCGCTTTGGCTGATCAAGCTGCCCAATCTCCGCCCGGTTCAAACGGGCTGGTTTTGCTCCCCTACTTTGAGGGCGAACGCACTCCGCTTCATGACCCGCTTGCTAAAGGGATGATCTTTGGTTTGAGCTTGAAACACACTCGAGGCGATATTTATCGAGCGATTTTAGAGGGAGTTGCTTATGGCATCCGTCATAATCTAGAAGTGATGCAGGAAGAACAGGTAATCCCCCAACGGGTTATCGCAGTGGGCGGGGGCACCAAAAATCCCTTATGGCTGCAAATCGTTTCTGATGTGTGCCGCATTCCCTTGCAAGTGCCGACTGAACAGATCGGGGCAAGCTATGGA
>JAOAHK010000464.1 GCA_026415275.1 Anaerolineales bacterium | reverse complement strand
CTGTAGGAGAGTATCAGACGGAGTGCCGCGGTAGTGACTGCTGACTGTTGTCCGTCTTTTCACAGTTGTCAGATGTTGGTTAGGTGTTGGATGGTTGTCTAGATGGCCTCCTTTTCTAGATGCCTGCTGAATATGCATACAGTATGGCGTTCTGGTACACGCACCGCGCTTATCGCGGTGGCGGGAGAAAACAGAAAACCCCAGCGTACACAAAGCTGGGGTGAAGCTATATGCCTACCCTATCAATCAAAGGGAAGGCAGGAGCTTGAGCTTGGTATCCCAGCCATCCAGTGTACGCTTTACTGGACCTGTGGCTTTGCGTCCCCACCTCACGATGGGTTTGCCATTTCATCTCAAGATGTCTCTCGCAAATGTAAGCGGGAAGCCTGATAGCTTTTTTTGCATACATTCTTGCTTCTACTAAGCACGTAAGTAGGCGAGAGACGTTCTATACGGTTTTTAAAGAACTTGATTGTGGCTTCACAAAGAAATATTGATATAAATTATATGTCTACACTAACATATTCACGGTATTGTTGTCAATGATTTGAAGGTTGAATTATTGTTATCTTGCAAGATAACAAAATTGTAATAGTTAAAAATTGGTTTGAAAGGGGGAATTACCAATAATCCCCGCAAAACGGCGGCAAACCGGCTAGCGCCTGTTCGAGCAGAGCTAAAGCCATTCGGTCACTGACTGTCAGCAGACCAAAAGCGGCGGCAGTGCGGGGGCGGAGGTAGCGGCTGAGGAGTTGGCCGAGGGTGGCGCTCGTGCAGGCGAGATCGGCCTCGCCGGGGCCAAGGCGAGTGGTTGTGGCTTGGCCGTCACTCCATTCGATAT